>NZ_VOZT01000044.1:0-30410 GCF_013419625.1 Acinetobacter sp. YH12070
TCATCTAAATGCTTTTGATGCCAAGCACGAAGTGTTTCAGGAGTACAACCAATCTTAGGCGCAATAGCTGTGATCGCAGCCCAATTAGATGGATAGTCTTTTTCAGATTCAATCAATAATTGAACCGCTCTTTCTCTGATTTCAGGGGTATATTTTAATTTGGTCATCGGAACATTCTCTCAGAATACTGAGTCTCCGACAAACCCGGTACGGTTCAGGAACTCAAATTGCTAAGACAGGTGAGAAAAATCAAAATAGACAGGATCAACTTGGTGTAGTAGCTCCGGAAGCAGACGCTCCAGAGAAAGTTTTACAATTTACTTTACATGCAGAAGTTTTAAATGATGCAGAGGAAAATGTGAATGTAAATGGTGTGAAATTTAAATCTGCTGCTCTTGATGCTTTAGTTGATGCCAAAGTTTCGGTAAATGGTATATCAGTAAGCAAAGATTCAGATGGGTATTATACTTATCAAGGCACTTCAAGTAGTCAAGTTGAAGATTTTGTAGTGAAAGTTACAGTCCCTGAAACCTCAATTCAAGATGTAAATGTACTTACAACCCAGCTCGAAACAGAGTTAGGAAACAGTAACAATGTGCTTCCTATTCAGGAAACAGTGACTGCGACAGCATCGTTTGCGATGTTCTCATTAGAAAGTGAAAGTTTACTTATTGGTGATGATATTGTTTTCGACCTTCTCGCAGACGACAATTTGGGCGGTAATACATTAACAACAGTAAATGATTTTTCTATTGCTGACCAAATCGATATATCTTCATTACTTTCTGACGATGCAACTGAAGCAAATCTCGCAGAGTTTGTAACAGTAGAATATGACGAAGAAACTGATTCAGCTGTGATTTCAATTGACCGTGATGGCACATCAGGTGCGGAATATGAATCACAAGATCTTGTAGTCTTGCTCAATCAAACCAACAAAGTCGAACTAGATGACCTAATCAACAATAATCAAATTATTTACTAATAATTTGATGAACTAAAAAAGCACCTTCGGGTGCTTTTTTTGCTTCCCAAAAAGTGAATGCAGATTGAATACTTGGTTTTAATCAACAACTCATCGGAATTAAAACAAATACGCTATATCTACACTTGTATATTGAATAAGCTTTCTTTGCGCTTAAAAAGCGACACTTATCTGATGACGTAGCTCAAAAGGTATGCATAAAAACAAATTAATGGACAATAAAAATGAAAAAGAATCTCTGGATCAGGACACTTCTTTGTATGACGGTTGCGGTGTCACCACTTACTTTCGCAGCGACCAGCACTGCACCCGTTCCACCCAATAGCCAGCAAGTCTTTTTTGTCGGCAATAACTGGGATGGTACGGTTACAGTCATCAATCCTGCAAAAAACTATCAGAAACTTGGTGTCATCAATATGGTGCCCGACAAAAAAGAACGGCTCACTGAAATTTACCTTAACCCAGTAAAATTGATCGCCTATAGCTATATTCGTAATACAGCAGGAGAGGGAAATGATCAATTGGTCGATGACATGTATTCCACACCAGATGGCAAATCGGTAGTTGCATCACGCCCAAGTTTTGCAGATGTAGTCTCGATTAACATAGCAACAGGGAAAATTAATTGGCGCACACCCGTTGAGGGATTTCGAGCAGACCATATGGCAGTATCCCCTGATGGGCAACAGGTTGCAGTATCAGCGTCTTCAGGAAATGTCGTACATATACTCGATATCAACACAGGCAAAGAGCTCGGGCGCTTTGCCACAGGAGATAAGCCACATGAAAATATTTACTTTGATGGTGGCACAAAAATTCTTAACTCAGCCATAGGTAATGTGGAAACCTCAATGGATGCAGCGTGGCAGGATTTCACTAAAGGCAAACGCTATATCACCATTGCCGATGCTAATAATTTTAAAGTCTTGAAAAAAATTGATTTTCGACCTGCATTGGATGCCTTTGGCCGTAAAGACCTGTCTAACTCAGTTCGACCGATTGTATTTAGTAAAGATGAATCCAAAATCTATGCTCAGGTCTCATTTTTTAATGGTCTGGTCGAATATGATCTCAATCAAGACAAAGTCACGCGCATTGCACAGCTTCCGGGAAGTACAACTATTCCCTCTGATCGCACGAAATGGGTAAATGACTCACGTCATCATGGGCTTTCAATCAGTGGAGATGGTGAAAAACTATGTGTCGCAGGAACCATGGATGATTATGCCACCATCGTCGATCGTAAAACTTTGACCGCGGCGAAACTGATTGCTGCGGGCAAACCGTATTGGGCAACGCAAAGCCCAGATGGTAAACGCTGTGTCATTTCTGAAAGTGCGACAGATGCAGTAACCGTGATCGATTTCGCGACAGGTGAAAAAGTCATCACTGTGCCTGTTGGCAATCACCCACAGCGCGTTCGTTTAGGTTATGCACCAGCAGGATGGGGCAGTCAGTAAAACAGTTTAATTCAAATGAAAATGGAAAATTCAGAGTCAAATCGGCTCTGAATTTTTTTAAATATAAGAATGTATCTAGAGACTGCATCATGAATAAAAAATTGATAGCTTTAGGATTAACGTTTAGCTTGTTTTTAGGGTTGATGATTCTATTTTTAAAGCCAAAGCAAGAGCACGTAGAGCAGCAACAGACTCAACTGGATACACAAAAAGTTCTTAGCCCGCTTACAGTGCAAACCACTAATAATGCTTTAAATGATCAAAGTTCAAAACAAAAACAAGAAAGACAAGATAAGGAAATACACACCCAGTTATTACAGCAACGTGAACAGGTATATCAAGAATTTCAGCAAATAAACACGCTGATGAGTCAGGGACAGCAGCCGAATCAAAATCAAGTACTCGCTCTACTCGAGCAACAATATAACTTGGTTAAAAAAGGTGTCGTGAAATTGGATGAAGCCATTTCATCCATTCAATATTTACGACAAATACTTCCTGAAATGGACAGAGCTTTGGATAGACAGTTAGCTAAACTGGAACAACTCAAAAAATGAATTAACTTGAATAAATAAACTTTTAAACTAACTAAACTTAAATGAAATAATTATGGTGAAGAACAAAAGTAGAGGGGCACGGAAATAGAATAGTAAATTAAAAAATGTTTTTTAAATCAAATACTTGTAATTTAAATAAGGATTTGGAAAATAAACACTCCGAAGATGCCGCTGCAAATGTCGTGACCCTGAACCCGATGAGTTCAAGGTGGACGCGACGTACACTCGCTGGGTTTCCCACTCGAGGAGGGCATACGCTCAGAATATACAGAACACATCCATAAGTTTAAGTATCGGCAGGGGATTAGACCTAGCTGGCGAACACCTCAGAGATGTGCTCAGTATAACGAATTCAGCGTTATTGGCAAATCACCAAACACTGACAAAGTGTTTAAAATGAAGCAATCGGGCAAAGTATAATCACTAAACCACCGATTAATCAGTCAATTCTTCAACTTGTTCCAAAATATTTTGCAACAAAAGTTCGCAGTTTGCATATTCTTGCAAACTCTTATTCATTGACAGGACTTCTTGCATTAATTCAAGTGCAACCATAATGATCAACTTACTCGGTTCCATACGTGGTGCTTTACGACGAAATTCATCGTATTTGTCATTCAGTAATTGTGCTGCGCGTTCTAAATCGGCTTGTTGGTCAGAAGTCGTTGCTAAACGGAAACTATGACCTAGAACTTTTAAATCAACTGCAATTTGTTCACTCATGATCAAACTTCCTCATTACTTTCAGTCGGATGTGCCAATTGTTGAATTTCTTGCGCATGTTGATCTTGAGCTGTACCTAAAATAGCTAAACGTTGAATAATCGCTTCAACTTTTGCTTTGGCATGTTCATTTTTTTGCAATAAACGTTCACGTTCTTGCTGCAAACCTTGAATTTCTTGTTGAGCATGACGCTGTTCATTTTGCATCTTTTCTTTAACGATACGTAGCTCATTACGTTCTGCCAAAATTTCTTGAAAACGATTTTTTAGATCAGTACAGCTTTTTTCGAGGCGGCTGTATCGGTCAGCCAAAGCAGTTGCATCAGTATTGAGCTGTTGAAGTTGAGCACGTGAATCAGTTAATTGCTCATTCAGTGTTTCAATTTCTTCTTGTTTCGAGGTGATAATGCCGTTCTTGTGTACAATTTGAGCATGATGCTGCTCATTAGATGAGTTTTTCTCATCTTGTAAGGCACCATTTTCGCTTTCAAATTGCGCCAGTCGCGTTTTTAAAACGCTAATATGCGCTTGGAGACGCTGTAATTCTTCTAACATAACGTAGTCGCACAGTCTTGCAAACAAAGGTAATATATACGAAGTATAGAGATTGGATAAGCGAATGCAAGACGATATTTCAGGTTGGTCAGATTGGTCCCAGAATTTTTCTAAAATTGAAGAAATTTCAAGCCCAAGTGAGTTACATGGTCTACTCACTGGTATAGTTTGTGTGTCACAACCCCCGAGTCGTGAAGAGTGGCAACAAATTTTAGCAACGCTTGATGTAGCTGAATTAGACGAAGATGCGGTGGCATTGTTAACTGAAGAAGCAGAAGATGTAGCTCATTCACTTTCAGATGATGAACTCGACTATCTTCCTTTATTACCAGATGATGATCACTTGCTAGGTGAGCGTGTGCAAGCCTTGGCAGATTGGTGTGCAGGTGTTGTTCTTGGTTTTGGTTTAGCGGCAGGTCATCTGCGCACCAATGAACAAGAATTGATAGAGCATTTACAGGATGTCGCTTCAGTAGAATTTGAAGATTCAGATGATGATGAAGAAGGTGAAGAAAGCTATCAGGAATTATACGAATTTGTTCGTTTAATCCCAGTGAGCCTTTCTATGGGACGTACCAAAGTTGATGTTTCAGAAACACCGTTGCTACAACTGAGCGCTAAAAATTCATCGGCTCAAGTGGGTAATGTGGTTGAAATGTTCACCCCGCATCGTCCAAGCTAAGGCATTAATTTTGCTTATATCTATGTGAGGTATTACGTGTTTTTATATGTGCCTCACATAGATTGAGAGATTCATATTCAATTGAATCAAAATTTAAACAATATCAGCCAGCAGGTATAAGAAGTACTTAAATGAAGAAATTAACTCAAGCGGATTTTCAAGAACGTCGAGACATCCTTGCGGGTGAAATGGGACTACGTAGTATTGCAATTATTGCCACGAGCAAAGAAGCCATGCGTAATCGCGACGCAGATTATAAATTTCGAGCTGATAGTAGTTTCTTTTATTTAACAGGTTTTGCTGAACCTGAAGCGGTTGCAGTGATTGAAACCTTTGATAGCGAAGAAGAAGGTTATAGCTATAGTTTGTTCTGCCGTGAACGTGACCGTGAAATGGAAATTTGGAATGGCTACCGTGCGGGTGTAGATGGGGCTGTAGAAGATTATGAAGCTGATGAAGCTTATGCAATTGATTTGCTTGATGAAGAAATTTTAGAAAAATTACAAAATAAAGATAAATTATTCTACCGTATTGGGCAGCAACCAGATTTTGATGCTCGTGTGGCGCAGTGGATTTCGGCTGCAAGTGGTGAATCACGTAAGGGTGCAAGTGCGCCTGCTCAAGTCATTCAACTAGATCGCATCATTGATGAAATGCGTTTGCATAAGTCTAATGATGAACTTGAATTGATGCAGATTGCTTCGGATATTTCAGCAGAAGCGCATACTCGTGCCATGCAAACGGTTAAACCAGGCATGATGGAATATGCACTAGAAGCAGAACTGAATTATGTCTTTGGTAAAAATGGCTGTGTGCCTTCCTATAACAGCATTGTCGGCGGCGGTGAAAATGGCTGTATTTTGCACTATGTGGAAAATGACAAAGAACTCAAAGATGGTGATTTGGTACTGATTGATGCAGCATGTGAATATCAGCTGTATGCCTCAGACATTACCCGCACTTTCCCAGTCAACGGTAAATTCAGCCCTGAACAAAAAGCACTTTATAATATCGTACTCGATGCGCAAATTGCGGCGATTGATGCGGTGCGTATCGGCAACTCTTATAAAGAACCACATAACGTTGCAGTGCGTATTTTAGTTCAAGGTTTATTGGATCTTGGCATTATGCAAGGAGATATTGACGAAATCATCGCAAAAGAAAGTTACCGCCAATTCTATATGCATGGTACGGGTCATTGGCTTGGTATGGATGTGCATGACGTCGGTTCATACAAGCAAGACGGTGAATGGCGTGCCTATGAAGAAGGCATGGTTGTAACGGTTGAACCGGGGCTCTATATTGCGCCTGATGATGAAAGCGTTGATGCGAAATGGCGTGGTATCGGTATTCGTATTGAAGATGATGTGGCTGTAATTAAAGCAGGTCCACGTGTTTTAACAGCTGCAGTGGTCAAGTCGGTGGAAGACATTGAAGCCTTGATGGCGAAGTAATTTACTGTAAGAGAATAAGCCGGTCAGATGATCGGCTTTTTTTATCTACAAGCGGTCTTATAAATACTAGTCATATAGACAAGGGTAATTAACAATGGAGTTGATTTTATGACGTTAAGTTTTTACAAAAATTAGATATAAGTCTTTTTAAATTAATCGTATAAGTTTTTTATTTTAATCATAATTATGGGTGTTAGAAAAGCTGGGGTGGTTATTCCCTTTAATGGCAATCAACAGGATATTGAAAGACTGATAAATGATTGGCTGGTTTATTTTGAAGAAAACTCAAAATCTGCATTAGATATAGAGTGGCTGACGGATCATATTGTTTGTATCAATAGTGCCGGATTAGCACATTTTGCTTTTACTGAACCTGAAAAATGGAGCAGTTTGCTAAGCAGTCAGTTGCCGATGAAATGGATGATCTTCTTTGATTTTGCAGACACAAATTCAAGCTATAGCTATGCGCTTTATAAAGAGGGTGCAGAAATCAGATGTGTCATTCAAGCGGAAGAAGATGAACTTTACATGGATGGAGAAAGACAAGATTTTGAAAAGGAATGGTTAAACTTTTCAACAAGATATTTATACGAATATGTTGAAAATGGCAAAGTTCAAAAAAAATGGACGACTGATTTAAACAGTTTAAAAGAAGAAATCAATGAAGATTTGGAAAGCTATTATCAATATTATTATTTTAGCGAAAAGGATCATTTAATTTATCATACTCAATTGGTTCGGCTGTTATTGATTGAACTCTTTAAAATCTATGTCGGTTTTGAAATCTTTGATAGTGATTATAATCCAGTAAAGAAAATAAAGTTTAAGTATAACAATCAGCGTACTTATGATGATTATTTAAGTTTAGCATCAAGAGGGGATATTGCAGCCCAAATTAAATTGGGTGAAATGTATGAAATGGGATGCGGCGTCGAAAAAAATGATTTAACAGCACAAGGATGGTATCAAAAAGCGGTTGATCAAGGGGATGATGCGGCGATGCTGAAGTTAGCAGCGCTGTTGTTCAAAAAACCATGTAAAACAGAGGTTCATATTGCTTTAGATCTACTGAATCAGTCAGTGGAAAAGGGAAATATAAACGCAAGAACGGCCCTTGCTGAAATATATGAAAAGGGCGAAATTCTTGATCAAGATTATAATCTAGCTATGAACTTGTACAAGCAATCGGCAAAACAAGGCTGTGCAATTGCCCCCTATAAAATTGGTTTAATGTATGAGCTGGGTAATGGTGTAAATCTAGACTTAAAGATAGCAAAGCGCTGGTATCACCAAGCGGCGAATGCTTTTAATCAAGATGCAGAAATTCGATTACAGAAATTAATCCAGTATTTTAATGCTTAACTTCCTAAGCACCTTATTTAAATTACTGATGTTACTGCGTAACATCAGTTAGGCAGAATAACAAGGCACTTTTTATGAAGGGCGATGTGAATCATTTGAATGAGGAAGCTGATGCTTGAAATTAAAATGATCTGTGGTTGAGCCGGAAATTTAATCGGCTCAGTCATTTTTATTGTGATTTTAAGTGATTCGCTATTTTTTGAGATGAATATTTACGGCGAGAGATGATTTATTTTGTATTTATTCAGTGCAAATACCCGCAACAAATTTGTATTTCATTATAAAAAATCATGCCCTTGATGTAAGATAAAATCCATTACAGATTATATGTATTTCGAGTGAATGTCCTAAATTCGAATACTTGATAAAAAAGGAAGTAAGTATGCAGCAAGAAGTCATCATTGTCGGTGGTGGTATGGTCGGTTTAAGTCTGGCACTCATGTTGGCCAAAGCCAAAATTGGCGTAAAACTTTTAGAAGCCATTAAATACCCAAATTATGATGATGCAAACCTTGCGCCTTATCACTCGAGTTTTGATGCGCGAAACAGCGCCTTGTCACGCCGTACGGTGCAAATTTATCAAGAACTAGGCCTCTGGGATGCTTTGCAGGAACACGCCACACCTATTTTAGAAGTAAATATTACAGAGCAAGGTAGTTTTGGTAAGGCAAGACTCAAAGCAGAACAAGAAAAAGTCGAAAGCTTTGGACAAGTCATTGAAAATGCATGGTTAGGCCGTGTGCTGCTCACAGAAGTCAAAAAAGAACCGTTGATTGAATTAATTGATGGCGTACAAGTGACTTCACTGACGCAGGATGCAGACTTTGCATATTTAGAAGCACAGCGTGCTGAAGAACAGCTCAAACTACAATCTAAAATTGTGATTGCCGCAGATGGCCGTGACTCATTCTGCCGTAAAGCCCTAGGTGTCGGCGCATCAGAACATGATTATGATCAAGTGGCGATTGTAACGACGGTACAAACCTCTAAACCGCATGCTCATGTCGGCTTTGAGCGCTTTAGTCCACTTGGCCCGTTAGCGCTGTTGCCACTTCCGGGGGAATACCGCCGCTCAGTGGTTTGGCCTGTGCCGAAAGGAACTGAAGGCGAGTGGATGGGTGATGAAAATGATCAGCATTTCTTAGATGCCTTGCAAGAAACCTATGGCGACCGTGCAGGTAAATTCAAAAAAACAGGTAAACGTTTCAGCTTCCCATTGTCCCAAGTTCTTGCAGAAAAACAAGCTGTCGGCCGTGTGGTGCTGATGGGCAATGCTGCGCATACTATTCATCCTGTCGCGGGTCAGGGCTTTAACTTGTGTATGCGTGATGCCTATGTACTGCGCCGTTATTTAACAGAGCAAGTTGAAAAAAATGCCGATTTGGGTGATGCAGCTATGTTGCTGGATTATGAAAAATCGCGCCTGACCGATCAGCAGCGGGTGATTAAATTCTGTGATTCAGTTGTTCGTGGTTTTAGCAACCAAAACCCAATTTTAAAATTGATCCGCAATACTGGGTTAGTTGCCTTTGACACCATTCCGGGTATCAAGCCTTTGGTCGCGAATTATGCAATGGGGCTAAAAGCATGAGTTTAAATCAAACAGATGTATTGGATGCCGTAATTGTCGGCGGTGGTTTGGTTGGTGGTTTAACGGCATTGTTATTGGCGCAAGGCGGTGTGCAGGCTACGGTATTGGATGCGGCACCTATTTTGGATGCAGAAAAAACCAAAAGTGTTGCGAATCCTCGAGTTTTGGCGCTCAGTCAAGCCACCATTCATTTACTCAAGACTGTGGGTGTTTGGGAAAAGCTTGCCCGTCAGCAGCCTTATACTGGTATGCAGGTGTGGAATAAAAATGGCTATGGAGAAATCAATTTTGGTCATGTGGCAGAGCAAACACCATCAGTTGAGCAAGCTTTAGGTTCAATGGTTGAACCAAGTGTATTGAATTTAGCCATTCAAGAAAAAATGCTAGAACAGCTTGAAGACTACCGAACCCAAGTTAAGGTCAGTCGAGTTGAGCGTGGCGTTGGTGTGTGGATCATTCACCTCGCAGATGGTACCCAGCTCAAAACAAAACTGGTGATAGGTGCAGATGGTGCAAACTCATTTGTCCGTGAGCAAGCTTTCATCGATCTAGATGTATTGGACTATAAGCAAGCCGGTGTGAGCTGTGCAATTAAAACCTCCCAACCGCATCAGCATTTAGCACGTCAAATTTTCTTAGAAACTGGCCCTTTAGCATTTTTGCCGATGGCGAGTCTGAAAAAAGAAGAAAGCGGTTATTGGCAATCGATTGTGTGGACCTTACCAGATGATTATGCCGATGAATATGTGGCTTTATCCGATGTTGAATTTACTGCGTTGCTCACTCGAGAAAGCCATCACATGCTCGGCGAAGTCTTAGAAGCAACGCCACGTGCTAAATTTCCATTGAAGGCACGAGCTGCACAGCAATATGTTCATGATGGTCTAGCGCTGATTGGAGATGCTGCCCATGTGATTCATCCGCTTGCAGGACAAGGCGTGAATATTGGTTGTTTAGATGCAGCAGTGCTTTGCGATGTGCTTTTGACCGATAAAAAACGTGGTGTGTGGGCACATGAACAAAGTTTGAAGCGATATGAACACCGTCGTAAAGGGCAAAACGATGCCATGATGCATAGTATGTCCGCGATTGGTTGGTTAGAAACCACCACTTTTTCACCTGTGGTGTGGGCGCGAAACTTTGGTTTAAAACAAGTGGAAAATCAGACTGTTCTAAAAGATGCGTTTATGGCTCAAGCCAATGGTCTGAGTATTTTAAAAGATACAATCTATGCAGCTTAGGTCAAAGTCAGATATTTTTTAGACAGTCGTATAAACAAGGTTACGATTTTGATTAAAAAAGATACGATTTTTTGATTGTGGGTACTAGTCGAAATGCTCAGAGATTGCTAAATTTCTGTTAATTTAAAACCAGCCATTCGCTGGCAAACAGAAGTCATTCGCGGGGAGAACACAATGACTGATATGAACGATTATGATGATCCAGAAGATTCAGTAGTTGATGAAGATGAAGCACAAGCAGCTGAAAAAGGTGCAGGTGACGCAGCTGATTCTGCCTCTGATGGTGACACCTCTGAAGCTGAAACATTAACAGTGACTGCAAAACTAAAACAACGTCAGGCGCTTGAAGATGAAGTTGCTGCGTTCTTAGCGCGTGGTGGTCGTATTACCGAAGTCCCTCCAGACGAATCGGCAAAAGATTAAAAGTGAAAAAACACCACGTCATGTGGTGTTTTTTTTGCTTCATTCACTTGTGCGAGGCTGAAGGTCATTCATTTTTAAACTAAGCATGTTTAGTTATGACGTTGTGTAGTTATTTTAAGCCGTCTTTGGCTTCATATATTTACGACTGATCGCGTAAATAGGATAGAAAACAAAATGCAGTAAAAGCAAAAACATACAATTAATAATAAATGCAGCAATATACGGCGGTGCATGCATGGCCGCCACAGCAGCGACAAAAGATTGAAAAAGTAATACCGCACTCAAAACGACATAAGCCCAATAGCGATGCCTATCCCAAAATTGGCTCAGTTTCAGTAAATTACCGACTACAAAATAGAGGGAACAATATCCACAGACCATCGCAATCGCGCTATGATCGGCCGTCATTTGCTCGCCACTAATATAGTGCGGATAGGGTTGAATGCCAGTATAAATAATATGTGCAAGGGTCGTGAGCCAAACCAGATTAAAGAGAATGAACACCAGCGGTTTTTTGACAGACAGATTTATGGACATGTTATAAGCAACTTTTTTCATTCTATTTAAATTATTGTATGGGATAGCTTATGGAACCCGTAGGTCCCATAAGCGGTTCAAATTAAAAATAAAAAAAATTAAGCTTAATCGTTCGCTTGGGTTAATTCTAAAGCACGTTGATAGGCCACTTTCTTTTTAATCCCAGTTAAATCTGCAGCCAACTGAGAGGCAGCTTTAACGGACAAATCTTGAAGTAAACGGGTCAGCAATTTGTCTAACTTTTCTTGCTCTAGGTCTTTTTCTTCGGTCGCACCACCAATTACCAATACGATTTCGCCTTTTTGCTGATTGTGATCAGATTCGACAAAATGAACTAACTCACCCAAAGACATTTTTTTAATGGTTTCAAATGTTTTGGTAATTTCACGTGCAAAGCCCACGGGACGATCGGCACCAAAGACATTCGACATATCTTTTAGGCAATCCACAATACGGTGCGGCGCTTCATAGATAATCATGGTTTGGGTTTCGTCTTTCAGTTTTTCCAATGCTAGAAGACGTTGTGACTGTTTAGAAGGTAAAAAGCCTTCGAAACTAAAACGGTCACTGGGCAGACCGACAGCACTGAGAGCTGCAATGGCAGCACAGGCACCTGGTACAGGAATGACACGAATATTTTTTTCTTGTGCAGCACGAACCAGTTTAAAGCCAGGGTCACTGATTAATGGCGTGCCTGCATCACTGATCAGCGCCATATTTTCACCTTTTTCTAGGCGTTCAATGAGCTGGTCTATTTTGTTGCTTTCGTTATGGTCGTGACAAGCAGTTAAAGGCGTATTGATACTAAAATGTTTAAGTAATTGTACGGAAGTTCGTGTATCCTCGGCGGCAATAATTTTAACCGACTTCAATACCTCAATTGCACGATAACTAATATCATCTAAGTGCCCGATTGGAGTTGCAACAACAAATAACTGAGCACTCATAGGTTTCTCCATGTTGGATAATAAGAACAAAATTTTGGGTCTTTGCCTTTTAAGCAGTCTGTTTACTGCTGCACAGGCAGACGTCTTGGTCATTCTACCTGAATCTGGCCCTATGGCGCGAGCCGCATCCAGTATTAAGCAAGGTTTCAATAGTGCATATCAATCATCAGACTACAAAGTGCCCATTAAGTTTGTAGATTCAAATCAAAAGCAAATTGCAGTGATATTGAAGCAACAGGTCAATAAAAAAACTCAATTGGTGATTGGCCCTTTAGCACGTCAAGACGTTGAAGCACTTGTAAAGGCAAAGCCTAAAGTCCGCGTGTTGGCTTTAAATGAAACGACCAGCCAGATTCCAAACGTCTGGCAGTACAGTCTATCGAAACGTGATGATGCTTTAGCACTCCAAAAAGTTTTTGAAAAAGACAAATTAGCGCAAGTGTTAGTGTTACGTCAGCCCGCAACTGAGGCAGAACATGAATTATTGCTCATGTCCTTAATCAGCCAAAGTTCAGTGCCTATTCAAGTGGTTGAACAACTCCCAACGAAGCTAGACAAAAATCAAGGGGTGCTGTTGCTGGGCAATAATGAATGGTTAAACAGTCAAAAAAAACTACCTAAAGCAAAACTATATAGCGTCGCCAATGCGATTGAAGCTACAAAGCCCATTCCTGTAGGGCTGAAATTTTGTGATGCACCTGCATTGCATGACGCGCGTTGGCCTGACCTGATCCGAGCTTATGAGGAAAATCCAGTAGATATGCCATATCAACGTCTTTTAGCTTTTGGTGGGGACACATGGCATATTGCAAAACAATATTTGCAAGAACCGAAATTAAAAAGCATTGAATTTCAGGGGCGAACAGGACTAATCAAAATTAGTCAAAACAATATTCAGCGTGTTCCTCACTGCTATGAGCGAAGTAAAAAAGGCATCGTAGCGATCTCACTATAGGGATGAAACGATGCAGCTAAACTTAGAGCAGATGAATATAGGACAGATGAATCTGGGACAGTGGGCAGAACAGCAAGCGCTACGTTTGGTTGAGCAGCAAGGCTATGTACAGGTGCAACAGAATTATCATAGTCGTTATGGTGAAATTGATTTGATCGTCACACGTGGTCAAGAATTGGTGTTTATCGAAGTTAAAGCCCGTTCGAATACCCGTTATGCTCAAGCCGTTGAAAGTATTTCTATTCACAAACAACGTAAGATGATGAAGACTGCGTTGCATTTTTTAAATGAACAGTCACATTTTCAAAATTATTATTGTCGCTTTGATGCAATTTGTTTTGATTTTTATCAACACTTTGCAAAAACACTACAGCAAGATTTTTCTAAATACCCGTATCATCAGCAATGGATTGAAAATGCTTTTACTTTTGATCAAGAGTTGATTAATCTCTGATAAAACAAACTGTGTAAACGCATAGAAAAATACGTGTGGAAATTTGAGGAGTCGTGCTGAGTGGTTAAGCGTATTGCAATAACGATGCTTTGTGTCGCAAGTTTATCTGGCTGTGCGAGTTTTATTTCGAATGGAACAGGATCAGCACCTGTAGGAACTGAAAGCGGCGCACGCTCATTGGGACAAGTTTTTATTGACTCTTCCATTGTTCGAACAGCAAAAATTAACTTATATAAATTAGATACTCGTTTTAAACAGTCACGTGTCAATATTGAAAGTTTTCATGGCAATGTCTTATTGACTGGGCAGGTGCCAGATAATCATTTAAAAGAATTGGCAGAAGAAAATGTCCGTTCAATGAGTGATGTCAAAACTGTACATAACTATATTACAGTGGATAATCAGATCAGCTATAGCACCATCATGCAAGATACTGCGGTCACTGCGAATACCCGTGGTTTGATTATGAAAGCGCCTGTGGTGTCTGACAGCAAAGTACACATTCATACTGAAGATGCTGTTCTTTATGTGATGGGCCGTTTAAACAGTGCGGAAATCACAGACTTAAATCAAATCTTGCAACAAGTGGGTAATGTAACGCGAATTGTCACTTTAATCGATAATATTGATCAGAACCCAAATCCACAGGCACGTTCAATTAACTCAAGTTACACCACACCTGCTGTAGGTAATGTGCAACCTGAAGTACAAACGCCTGTAGCGATAGATCCGGATGCTGTCGATCCAAATGCTCAATAAAATGTCGGAAATGATGCTGTAAAATATGAATCAATGGTCTCTGCGGCTTCAGCAAAAAATGGATTTGGCTAAATCTTTATACCGAAATTTTCGGTTATATGATTTTGGCAGTTATGCATTAAATCGACTGACACCCAAACAAGGATATCATGTTCAAAACAATATCCCTTATGGTCTAAAAGCGCGCCATCGCCTAGATTTGTATCGCACGTCAGCACCTCGTCAGCAACGTCCACTCATCGTGTTTGTACATGGTGGAGCGTGGATGCATGGTGACAAAAAGGATTATGGATTCATTGGTGAAGCTTTTGCCAAAGAAGGCTTCGATGTTGCTGTCATTAATTACCATCTCGCACCTGAATATATTTTTCCGGCTTCAATTGATGATCTTAGCCTTGCATTAAACTATTTGACGCAGTCTCAGCATAAGTTGCAGATTGAAGTGGAAAATGTGGTGTTAATGGGACATTCGGCAGGGGCATTTAATGTCATGTCTGCACTGTATCATCCGACGCCTTATCAGCTACAAGTGAAAGAGAATATTCGTGCAATTGTGGGATTGGCAGGGCCATATCATTTTGATTATAAAGGTGATCCGATTTGTGCAGATGCCTTTGATCAAAATGTACCGTATCAACAAGTGATGCCGTATTATTTTGTTGAGCACAATCAAGTGAAGCATTATCTATTTACTGCGGATAAAGACAATATCGTTGGCTATAGCAATAGTGAAGATTTTGATCGTCGATTAAAAGCCTCAGGCAACCATAGTCAATTGATTCAAATCCCTCGTGTTGGGCACATCACGATGATTGGTTCAGTTTCGAGTCTATTTAGTCGCTTCTTTAAAACCAAAGCTGAAATCATGCGTGTACTCGATGAAATTAGTCCACCTTAATGTCTTTGGTTAAATGATTGAAAATAAAAAAACCGCCAAGTATGGCGGTTTTTTTATTGCATGATTTATTTACTAAAAATAGCTACTTATAACCATGCTTCGGTGTCATCTGCAACAGCAGACCCATGGATGACATGCATAATCATCGAATGGGCGATACTTCCTTTGAACGGAATTTCAGGTAATGCATCAAATTTAAAGAAAGCCGCATCACTGATTTCTTCTTCTTGTAATTGAAGCTCACCTGAAGCATATTCTGCTTTAAAGGCGATCATTAAATTACTTGGGAAAGGCCAAGGTTGGCTTGCCAAATATTGAATATTTTTGACCTTCAGCCCAACTTCTTCTTCAGTTTCACGACGAACCGCTTCTTCTAAAGTTTCACCGACTTCAACAAAACCTGCGATCAGCCCATACATGGCACGGACATTTTTTGCATTTTTTGCCAATAATATTTCATCTTCACCACGGGTAATGACGGTAATGACACAAGGATTGACACGAGGGTATTGGTGATAACCGCAAGCGGGACAAACCATGGCATATTCTGTGGCGTGGACTTGAGTTGCTGTACCGCAGTGGCTACAAAATTTATGATTACGGCGCCATTCTAAGAGTTGAATAGCACGGCTGGCTTGTTCAAATTGCTGAACATTCCAAAGTTGTAAAAGCTGACGAATAGGGATGAGCTGTAAGCCTTCAGGAATTGGCTCATTTTCAAGTAGATCACGGGCAATCACTTGATCACCCGTGCCAATATTTAAATCACTTGCGAGTTGTTCAACTTCGGGAAGTTGAAAGTTTTCATCGACCAGCAATTGCTGTTGTTTGAAGATATACGCAAGTGATAATTTAGACATTAGGCTGCTGCTGATTTCAGTTTTTCGCTACTGTCCAATGCTACCTTAAACATGCCCTGTAAAACAGGTTGTTTGTTCTTTAAATTGTCAATCAACATATCTGCGCTTGCCAATGAATCTAATGCTTGATTCACTTCATTTGCTTCAATGGCTGTTGACGATTCAACTCGTTTCAAAATGAATTGAGCTGTTGAGTTCAGTGCATTTTGAGCCGCATCTGCATTGAGGAACAACATTGCACCACCAATTTCGCGGAATTGAGTTGCAGTCGCTTCAAGTTGTGTCAAATCTTGGTTTTGTAAATACTGAACCAAAGATTGGCTAGCAGCATCAATTAAAACCTTGGTCTCATTTAACAGAGCAGCGTGTGCTTCATCTAAACGGTCGAGTGAAATATTCATATTATTCACACGAAGTTGTAAGCGGCTAGAAGTGTGATGACGCTCAAGCACACCAATCGAGTTCATGGCAGACAAGATATTGTTCATCAACTGCTGGGCAAAGCTTTCATCTTGTAAAATCTCAGCATTACCTAATGACGCAGCTTGACGCGACAGGTCGTTATACGCTTCATTTAAGTTCAAGACTTTGAAAATATTTGCCAATTCGTTCAATTTCGCTTGAAGTTCTTGGGTTTTTTCAGGCGTCATATTTTGATAATTAAATTCAATATCATTACGAATTTGCGTCATTTCAGTCGTAACCAATTCACCAATGGTATGCATGGTTTCGAAGTCAGGACCATATAAATGACGACTGAAAACTTGCAATTGGGTGTCGGTAAGAAGGTCTTCACCGATATTTAACTTGCCACGAATATGATGAGAAATGTCATCTTCTTGGCTAATGCTTAGACTTAAGACATTGGCTAAATCAGAAATGGATGCTTTAAAGCGCTCAGTTCCTGCAAAATATTGAGCCATATTGCGTTCAATGCTTACCAAGGTGCGTAAACGAGCATCGGTAATTAAGATTTGATCAATTTGATTAAACGCAACAAAAACCAAGTTCCAGTATTGTTTGCTTGGATGTTTGTCTGAAAGACCTGCTAAATACGTACCGACCAATTTAATCGCTTGCAAATCCAGCTCAGTTTCTTCTTGTTTAATCAATTTATTCAACGCCAACTTATACAGACGGTGAACGTATTTTGATTTTTCAAGTGCAGGAGCTTGAGGTAAGTCAAAGTCAGGGGTAATACAATCGAGTAGGGACTCAATGTGTTGGCCTTCCGACGTTAGAGGTTTACCCAAAGACAGTTCTAGACGATTAAGACTGTCCAGCAGGAACTGTGGAATTTTAACTTCACGCAAGCAGATAAATTCGATATAGCGTTTCAGCATGGTCGTGCCTTCGCTCAGTGCGATGACATCTTGAGTGTTAATTTGCGCAGGATTCCCCATGATCTTGCGCATTAACTCTGCTGAATATTGAGCGATTTTTGCCAAACTTGGCATATCAACTAAAGCTAGTACTTGAGCACATTGTTCAAATTGAATCAGTGCATCATCAATCCCGAAAGGTAAAGTTTGATCTTCAACTAAGGTGCTGACTGCTGATTCGACTAACTTGATTGAGTTATCAACCTCATTTTTTATTATCAGCAAAGCCGTTGGATCAAAATGGATAGAGGTTTGGTAAGACATGTATCTGCACCTTTCCTAGATGTTTTATCTTGTTTATTAACCGCCCTTTAAGGCGGTCCATGTTTATGGTTTTACTATAGCGTATGTAAGAATTGTTTATATACAAAAAGTAACACGAAATTTAGATTTTATTTCGCAAAAAGGCAAGGTGTACCATGTTTTTCTTCAAATTGTTTGACCCATGTCTCATGGGCTTCAAGTTCATCTGCGGAAGGTAAAATCACGGGTAATTCTATTTCAACAGCGGCGCGGGTTTGCGAACCATCTTCATTTTGCGAGTGGGTCAGGGCATCGATATCAAAGGAAACCTGACCGCCCGTCATTGCTAGGTATACGTCAGACAGAATTTCCGCATCGAGTAAGGCACCATGGAAGGTACGGTCACGTTGTGGAATTTCGTAACGACGCACTAATGCATCGAGTGAGTTTTTCTGGCCTGGATGCTTGGCTTTGGCCATAGCCAAGGTATCGGTGACTTCGCAAACTTCAGATAAGGCCACAAAACCGGCACGTTTGAACTCCATATCAAGGAAGTTCATATCGAAGGTTGCGTTATGCGCAATGATTTCTGCGCCTTTTAGATAGTCAAATAATACATCAGCAATTTCAGCATACAGTGGTTTGTCTTTTAGAAAGTCATCACTGATTCCGTGAATATTTTCAGATTCACCGACAGGTTTTTGCGGGTTGATATAAATATGAATTGAGCTGCCCGTAAGTTTACGGTTAATCATTTCCACCGCACCGACTTCAATAATACGGTCGCCATCTTGGAAATAGAAACCGGTCGTTTCCGTATCCAAAATTAATTGTCGTGGGCCAGATACATCGACAGTTGCTGGTGTAATGACAATCATCGGATGGATTTCAGCAGCTTGTTTAGATCGTGTAGGAGCAGCTGTATTCAACGTTGAAGCAGTGTCAGTTGTTTGTTGTTCTATTTCAATGTCATCAATCTGCTCTGCATTGATCGCTGTGTCAGCAGTCATTTCAAGTGACGGAGCAATTTCTAGCGGCTGAGCAATTGAAGATTCCTGAATTGAAGCATCAACAATGCTTTCATTTGCAATCATTGCTTCTTCAGAGATTTCTTCTTCATCATCACTATCAGCAAATTCGAGTCCAAACGGATCATTTAATAGCCAGTCAGGTTCAGCTTTTTTTTTAGGTGCTTCAGCTGTAGATGCTGCTTGTTTGATGCGTTCGAGGGTTTTTTCTGCGCCTAGATTGGCCAATTGATCAGCCATTTCATTTCCCGGATGGCCTGCATGCCCTTTAATCCAGTTCCATTCAATTTCCCGACCCTGACAAGTTGCATCCAGTAATTTCCACAGATCAGGATTTTTAACATCTTTCCAGTTTTTCTTTTTCCAACCATGAATCCACTCGGTTATACCTTGTTTGACATAGTTGGAGTCTGTCCAAATGATCAGTTTTGCATCGGACGGACAGTGTTGAATACCTTCAATTGCCGCAGTCAATTCCATACGGTTATTGGTGGTTTCAGCTTCGCCGCCGCAGAGTTTTTCTTCTCCAGTTTCACGGATGATATACGCCCCCCAACCCCCTAAGCCAGGGTTGCCTTTACATGCACCATCAACATAAAGCGTGATTGTTTGAGACATAAATCAAATCCGGAGAAAAACGAGCATTCAGAACCGTATATTGTATAACGCAAATGACGGAGAGAAATCCATTTCTGGCGATTTTTTTAATTTCTTGTAACATTTATACTGAAATAGCGTTAAATTAACGCCTTGTGTCTGTGTCCTGCTTCACTACAATGGCATATCTAAAAAATAAATTTTATATGAGTTGTCTGGATTTTTTTATGTATAAATCAACTGCGACTGTCTGGCAGCCTACGTTACCACAAATTTTTAAATTTACAGTCTTGGGTTCTGCACTCGCAGCTCTTGGTCTGACGGGCTGTTCTTCATCGCAAACGACTAAGCAGAACTCAGCAAGTAAACAAGTCGGCTCAAACTTTCTCGATGCCAATAGTTTAGATTCACTCGAAGATTTACTTTCTGCAACAGACATGCGTGCCGTAGAAGGCGACCGCCTTTTAGTACTAAAGCACGGTGATGTTTGGAAGCGAATGACCGTTGGTTTCAAAATGGATTTGAACCACTGGGATACGCGAATTGAAGCACAGCGTGGTTGGTTTATTTCACGTCAACCGTATATTGACCGTTTAAGTGCGCGTGCGTCCCGTTATTTATATCACACGGTTAAAGAAGCAGAACGTCGTGGTTTGCCGACTGAGTTGGCGTTATTGCCAGTGATTGAAAGTTCTTATGACCCAGCAGCAACTTCAAGTGCTGCCGCAGCAGGTTTATGGCAGTTTATTCCAAGTACTGGACGTATTTACGGCTTAAAACAAACCTCAATGTATGATGGTCGTCGTGACGTAGTTGAATCTACGCGTGCAGCTTATGAGTTTTTAGGTGCGCTACATAACCAGTTCGGTTCGTGGGAATTGGCTTTGGCTTCTTATAATGCAGGGCCGGGGCGTATTCAACAAGCGATTAACCGTAACCGTGCAGCAGGTTTGCCAACCGATTATTGGTCGTTAAAACTGCCACAAGAAACCATGAACTATGTCCCACGTTTCTTGGCTGTTGCTCAAATTATTAAAAATCCAAGTGCTTATGGCGTAAGTTTACCGCCAATTGCTAACCGTCCACATTTTCGTGAAGTGGCTGTAGGGCCTGCAAATTTAAATGAAATTGCATCTATTACTGGTTTAAGTCGTGCAGAACTTTATGCACTAAACCCGGGTCATCGTGGCGATGTGATTGATAGCAGCAGCCCAATGCGGATTTTAATTCCTGCGGATGTGAGTCCATCAGTCGATGCACGTTTAAAGAAATTACAATCAGGTGGTTCATCAGGTTATTGGGCAAGTAATTCAACTTATAACTTACCAAAAAATAATGTTGAAATAACACCGTCACGTGTTACTCCGCCGGAATTAAATAGTAAAACTATTCAGCCCGCTAAAGTGACGCCACCTACGCTGACCACACAGCCGACAGTGACAGCTTCTGCCAAACCACCTGTAGTCGCTGCAACGGTAACGCCAAGTATTCCGTCAGGAACGAAAGGCAAAACACCAATGGGATCATCTGCTTTAGCTGCATTTGCATCGAATAGTGATATTCCAAGTGCGCCGCGTATACCAGTCGCTGTAACACCTTCGACTCCTGTGAAAGCCGTGTCTGTCGAGCCACCACTCAGCGCAAATGAGCGTGAGCAAATCATGGCGGCTATTAAAGCCGAAGGTGAGACCAAAACAGTTGATGAGGTGTTAAAACCAGTAGCGACCAAAGCAGAACAAGAAGAAGTCGTTCAGGAAATTAAAGCTATTGCGCCGAAAGGCACTGAAATTGTCGATCCTTATGATGGCAAGATTAAGTTGACTGCGATTCAGACCAGTCAGTCAATTGCAGACCAACAAGGTAAAGAACTGACGAAAGGGTTCTCTTACCCGAAAAGCGTGGCTGAAAATACAGGTGCAGATTCCGAAGAAGCCAAACGCAACCAAGGTAAAAATGTCATTCGTACAGATTCTGAAATTGTAGTTGTACCACCTAAAGGTAAACGCAGTACTTATACAGTTTTGGCGGGCGACACTTTAGCGTTGATCGCGATGAAAAATGGCGTGAATTGGCGTGATATTGCAGCTTGGAACCAAATTTCGCCAGATTCGACCTTGTATGTCGGTACGACCATCTATTTATATGATGCGAAACCGATTGTGCAAAATAATGAAGAATCGAAAGCTAAGCCTATTGCAGATAGCTATGTGGTGAAAGCAAATGACAGTCTTACAGCTGTTGCGAGTCAATTTGGTTTAAGTACGAAGCAACTCGCAGACTACAATGGTTTAACCACCACGAGTGGTTTATATGTTGGGCAGAAATTATCCTTAAAAGAAACGCCAGCATCTAAAGCAAAATTGGAAGCTGACAAGAAAGCAGCTCAAGTTGTCGAAAAATCTGCAAAAGTTCAAACCAAATCCTACACGGTAAAACGTGGTGAATATCTAAAACTCATTGCAGATCGTTATGCGCTGTCAAATCAAGAGTTGGCAGATTTAACAACTGGTTTAACGGCTGGCAGTAGCTTGATGGTGGGACAAAAAATTAATGTGCCATTACAAGCTGTAGCCGAGGTTGAGAGCAAAGTTGAAAAGCTCGACAGCAAAGTGGTGAATCGCATTGAAAATGTCAAAGTTGATCCTGCGTATAAAGTGGAAAGCTATAAAGTGCAGCGTGGTGATACGCTTTACAGCATTGCGACGCAGTCAAAAATCAGTTTGTCTGAATTGGCGAGTCTAAATGACATGTCGGCAAATAGTGGGCTGATGGCGGGGCAAAGCATTAAAGTACCTGCAAGTTCAACTGTTCCAGAGACTTATGTGGTGCAGTCTGGCGATACACTGACAGGCATTGCTAGTCGCTATGATTTAGGCATGGACTATGTCGCAAATTTAAATGGCATAGAGCGGAGTTCAGGTCTACGTGTTGGGCAGAAATTAAAATTAACAGGTGATGTCGCACCGGTTAAAGTAGAAACTAAAGTTGAGCCGGCCAAAACTGAAAGCAAAACCAATACACGAACGAATTCTGTTGAAGCGACCGATATTCATGTGGTGAAATCAGGTGAAACGCTGGGTGTGATTGCGAAGAAATATCATCTTCAATTGCGTTATTTAGCTGAATTAAATGGCCTAAATACCAATAGTGCGATTCGTGTAGGGCAGCGTTTAAAAGTAGATGGTGAACTACCTGCTGATGTAGCTAGTAAAGCAACTGAAACCAAAAAAACGGAAGCTAAATCCTCTACGAGCAATGTGAAACCAACAAATACTGAAAGTTATACTGTGAAATCAGGCGAGTCTTTAAATTCGATTGCTAGTCGGACAGGCTTAACTGTGGCAGCATTGGCTGAGTTAAATAACTTGAACCCGCGTGCTGGGCTTCGTGTTGGTCAAAATTTACAAGTTCCTAAAACCATCAGTGAATACCGTATTAAACGCGGCGATACGCTGATTGGTTTGGCAAGTCGCTATGGACTAGACACATCAAAACTCGCTGAAATGAATGATATGCAACCGTCTGCTCAGTTACGTATTGGTGACGTGATTAAAGTACCGAATTAAGCAACGACTACAGGGAGTTGTCATTGATGTTGGTGTCGTTCAAATCAGCACATCAAGCTATTGGGATGTGTGTGCTTAGTCTGTTCGGTCAAAGTGTGTGGTCTGCGATACAGACCACGCCTTATATTGCGATTCATAGCACACCCAAATATGACTCTGTCAAAGTCATGCCTTATGCCAATGCTTCTGCACCCAAAGGTGGATATTTAAGTACTTCATCAAATGGGACATTTGACAATTTAAACAGTATGAATGGTAAGGGCAGTGCGGCTGAGGGGGTAAATTATTTATTTGACTCCCTTATGGATAGCTCTTTAGATGAACCTGGCGTGCTGTATCCATTATTAGCTGAGAAGGTCACGTTCGATCCCGATCATACGAATTTTGTCATTTATCACTTAAATCCAAAAGCACGATTTAGTGATGGTTCAGAACTCACTGCTGAAGATGTTAAATTTAGTTTTGATACTTTTCAGACCAAGTCAAACCCAGGTTTACAAATGTATTTGGCAGATTTAGATAAAACCCAAGTGTTATCTAAATATGAAGTCAAAATGACCTTTAAGTCGGGTAATAACGCTGAAATGCCATTAATATTGGCGCAAATGCCGATTTATTCCAAAAAAGATTGGGCAAAAAAAGATTTTACTAAAATTACTATGCAGCCGATTTTAGGTTCTGGCCCGTATTTACTTGATCGAATTGATTCTGGCCGTAGTATTAGTTTTAAGCGCAATCCTAATTATTGGGGACGTGATTTAGTGATTAATCGCGGACGATATAATTTTGATCATTTGAAATATGTCTATTACCGAAATTTAGATGTTGCTTTTGAAGGCTTTAAGTCTGGCCAATATACTTTGCATGAGGAATTTACAGCACGAAAATGGGTGACGGAATATAAGTTTCCGTCCATCACTGCAGGAATGGTGGTGAAGTATCGTGATAAGCATGAAAATCCAATTGCAACTCAAAGTTTTGTATTTAATACGCGTCGATCGCCGTTTAATGATATTCGTTTTCGACAAGCTTTAACCTATGCTTATGATTTTGAATGGCAAAATAAAGCTCTGTTTTATGGTCAATACCAGCGCCTACAAAGCTATTTTTCAAATAGTGAGTTAGAAGCTAAAGGGGTACCCTCAGATGCTGAAATGCAAATTTTAAAACCATTGTTAACGAAATTAACCCCTTTAGAGTGTAAAGGGGTGTTATCAAACTGGAAATATCCCGTTTCGGATGCTAGTGGATTTAATCGAAATAATTTATTGACTGCTCGTCAGCTATTAATAAATGCTGGTTATCGATTTAAAAATGGTCAATTATTAGACCGACATGGTCAAGCCATTCGTATTGAATTTCTCATTCACCAAGATGGCTTACAGCGAACATTAATGCCTTTTGTGCGCAATATGAAACGTTTAGGTGTGACTGTAAACATTCGCCAAGTGGACGTGCCTCAATATATAGAACGGATGCGTTCGAAAGACTTTGATATGACAACAAATGTTATGCCACAGTCGCTCAATCCGGGTAATGAGCAAGCGCAATTTTGGGGAAGTGCATCGGCAGATCAGCCTGGCAATTACAACTATGCTGGCATTAAAAGTCCGATCATTGATGAAGTCATACAACAGGTGATTCGGGCACCAAATCGTGAACAATTGGTGGTGCGTACCAAAGTATTGGATCGATTATTAAGAGCTGGGTATTATCAAATTCCAACCTATGGTAAAGGTGAAAAATGGTTTGCGTATTGGAATATGTATCAACAGCCAAAAGTAAAACCAAAATTATCAACAGGTATTGATTATTGGTGGAGTAATGAAGCGCAATCGAAAAAAGTTGCAAACTATTTGCGCCAACAATAAATACTAATGAATGACAGGGAATGTTAAAGCAACATGGGCACATATATTTTAAAAAGATTGCTCCTGATTATTCCAACATTGTTTTTCATTTTACTGATTAACTTTGTCGTGATTCAGATTGCACCGGGAGGACCTGTTGAACAAGCCATACAGCAAGCTGAGTCCTTTCAAGGTATGGGAAACACAGGTGGTGGTGAAACTGCGACGACAGGCAGTAAATACCAAGGTGCTAAAGGCCTCAGTGAAGAAATGGTGGCAAAAATCGAAGCGCAATATGGTTTCGATAAACCATTATTCGAACGTTTTTGGCTCATGTTAAAGGGCTATGTGACGCTAGATTTTGGTACCAGTTTCTTTAAAGATAAGCCTGTGACCCAGCTACTTTGGGAAAAGCTGCCTGTATCCTTATCCCTTGGCTTATGGAGTACCTTGCTGATCTATATGGTGTCTATTCCATTAGGCATTAAAAAAGCCCGTCAACATGGTCTGTTATTTGATAAAAGTACGTCTATTTTATTGGCTATCGGCTACGCCATTCCTGCTTTTGCCTTTGCCATTTTACTCATTGTATTTTTTGCAGGTGGTTCATATTTTCAGTGGTTTCCTCTACAAGGTTTAGTTTCAGAGAATTTTGCTGAGTTAAGTGTATTTGGCAAAATTTCAGATTATTTTTGGCATATGGTGTTGCCTTTGTTTGCTATGGTAATTGGTGGTTTCGCTGGCTTAACTTATCTGACCAAATACTCTTTTATGGAAGAATTAAATAAGCAATATGTTCTTGCTGCTCGTTCTAAAGGTTTGACCGAATCACGTGTGCTGTATGGGCATGTATTTCGTAATGCAATGCTCATTGTTATTGCTGGTCTACCAGAAGCATTAATTGGCATCTTCTTTGTGGGAAATCTATTTATTGAAATTATTTTCAATCTAGATGGTCTGGGGTTATTAGGATTTGAAGCCATTGTACAGCGTGATTATCCAGTGATTTTTGGCACCTTGTTTATTTTTACCTTGATGGGGCTGATATTAAGATTAATCAGTGATGTCATGTATCAAATGATTGATCCACGAATTAATTTTGATTCGCAGGGGGCAAAATAATGTCTCCGATCATGCAAGCACGTTTTCAACGTTTTAAAGAAAATAAATTAGGCTTTACATGCTTTATCAGCTTTGCCTTGATTTTTATGTTGTCATTAGCTGTCGAGTTTATTGCCAATGATAAACCGCTCTTGGTCAAATACGATGATTCTTTATACGTTCCCGTATTAAAAAGTTATCCAGAAACTGCTTTCGGTGGCGTATTTGAAACTGAGGCAGATTATAAAGATCCTGTGGTACAGCAACTGATTGATGATAAAGGATGGGCTGTATGGCCACTGATTAAATTTTCCTATCAAACACCGAATTTAGAGTTGGCTGTGCCTGTGCCATCTGCACCGACTGCACAAAATTGGCTCGGTACCGATGACCAAGGGCGTGATGTGCTCGCACGTATTTTATATGGATTACGTGTGTCGCTCCTGTTTGGTTTTGCATTAACTTTTGCTTCAGCCATATTGGGCATCATCGTTGGGGCGATACAGGGCTATTATGGTGGGTGGATAGACCTCATTGGTCAACGAATTTTAGAAGTTTGGGGTGGGCTCCCGATGCTATTCATGGTGATGATTTTAGTCAGTATGTTTACACCGAGTGTGTATTGGCTCTTTGTCATTATGTTGTTGTTTGGCTGGCCCACCTTAGTCGGCTTGGTTCGTGCAGAGTTTTTGCGGGCGCGTAATTTTGATTATGTCCGTGCAGCACGAAGCCTTGGCGTTACAGATGGCACCATTATGTTTCGGCATATTTTACCAAATGCGATGAGTTCCAGTCTTTCACAGCTACCTTTCATGCTTACGGCAAATATTACTGCACTGACAGCCTTAGATTTCCTAGGTTATGGCTTACCGCCTGATGCCGCGTCCTTAGGTGAGTTATTGCTTCAAGGGAAAAACAATCTGAATGCACCATGGCTTGCCTTATCGGGGTTCTTTACCTTAGCGATCGTGCTGTCTTTATTGATTTACATTGGGGAGGCGACACGTGATGCATTCGATCCTAGACGTCAATAATCATCAAGTTAATGTACCTCCCATCGTATTAGCGGTTGAACATTTACATATTTCACATGCAGCACAGGTCTTGGTTGAGGATCTAAATTTTAAATTGCATGCAGGTGAAACGATAGCGATTGTGGGAGAAAGCGGTTCTGGTAAATCGATTAGCAGCCTAGCTATACTCGGTTTGTTGTCGAGTGATCTGCAGGTCACAGGCAGCGTCAGCCTGAATGGACAGAATATTCTTGGACTGAGTCCTGAGCAGCATCGACATATTCGTGGTCAGAAAATTGCCATGATTTTTCAAGAGCCGATGACGGCCTTAAATCCCTTACATCGGGTTGAAAAGATTGTTGGTGAGTCACTGTTGTTACAGGGATGGTCGAAGGCAAAAACACGACAGCGGGTTATAGAATTATTAAATGATGTGGGTATTCCGGATGCTGAAGATAAGTTACGGCGCTATCCACATGAGTTATCAGGCGGGCAGCGTCAACGTGTCATGATTGCCATGGCATTGGCCTTAGGTCCTGATATTTTAATCGCTGATGAGCCAACCACGGCTTTAGATGTCACTTTGCAAGCGCAAATCTTAAATTTATTAAAGTCGCTACAACAGCAGCGCAATATGGCGATGATATTAATTAGCCATGACCTGAATTTGGTCAAGCGCTATGCCGAACATGTGATTGTGATGAATCGTGGGCAAGTGGTGGAGCAAGGTGGTGTTCAGGAAATTTTTGAGCAGCCGAAGCAGGCGTATACCAAAAATTTATTAGACCATGATTTTGGTTCAGCAATACAGGTTTCGCAAACGCAGACACTTTTAGAATTACGCCAGTTAGGAGTGAAGTTCCCAGTCAAACAAGGCTTATTGAACCGCATTAAAAATTATGTCGTTGCGGTAGAAGCTTTGGATTTAACAGTGGCTGAAGGTGAGTCGATTGGTATTGTTGGAGAGAGTGGTTCAGGCAAAAGCTCTTTAGCACTGGCTATTGCTCGGCTCATAGAAAGTGATGGCGAAATTATTTTAAATCAACACGCCATCAATCAACTTTCAGAAAAACAGCTCAGACCCTTACGCCGTGAATTTCAAATCGTCTTTCAAGATCCATTCAGTAGTTTAAATCCACGGCTCAATGTAGAGCAAACCATTGGCGAAGGTTTGGCCTTACAGCATTTATCTGCAAATGAAATTGTACAGCGTATAGATGAAGCTTTGCAGAAAGTTGAATTAGCCAGCTCGTTTAAGAAGCGTTATCCGCATGAGTTATCCGGTGGGCAACGACAGCGAGTTGCCTTGGCACGTGCGCTGGTTTTACGTCCTAAATTATTGATACTCGATGAACCCACATCGGCACTAGATCGGACGACACAAAAAGCCATCGTGAAGCTACTACGGCGTTTACAGCAAGAATTTAATATGAGTTATTTATTTATTAGTCACGATTTACACGTGGTCAAAGCCTTGTGTCAAAAAGTGTTGGTACTGCGTCATGCCAAAGTCATGGAATTTCAAGACACCGCAGATCTATTTGCGCGACCACAAACGGACTATACCCGTAAATTAATTGAAGCCAGCCAATACTAAAATCAAACTTATGGATATTTTGACAAGTGTCATTGTCAAAATATCCTTGACCTTTATAAAATAATAATTAGAGTAAATACTCAGGACTTATTATTTCATTTTGGACATTGTCATGAGCCATTTAGCTGAAAGCTTTAAAATTCGTAATACCACATTTAAAAATCGCATCATTAAAGGTGCAATGAGTGAAGCATTGGCCAATACTGCAGGCCAACCCAATCACTTACATTTTGGATTATATGAAGCTTGGGCGAAGGGTGGTTTAGGCTGTGCCATAACCGGTAATGTCATGGTGGATTTTCGTGCTAAAAATGAGCCAGGGGTTGTTGTCGCTGAAACAGAGCGAGATTTGGCGCAGTTAACACAGTGGGCTGAGCTAGGGAAAAAGCACGGCATGGTGCAATTGGTTCAACTTTCACATCCGGGTCGTCAATGTCCTAAAGGTTTAAATAAGGAAACGGTTGCGCCGTCCGCTGTACCATTTAGTCCGATGTTAGCTACAACTTTTGGAACACCGCGCGAACTTCGTGAAGATGAAATTTTAGATATCATTCAGCGTTTTGCACGTGCCGCACACATTTGTGAAAAGGCAGGCTTCGAAGGCGTGCAATTGCATGGTGCGCATGGTTATTTAATTAGTCAGTTCTTGTCGCCACTGACCAATAAACGTCAAGATCAGTGGGGCGGTTCAAATGAAAACCGCATGCGTTTTTTGCTTGAAATCTATAAGGCAGTTCGTGCAGCGACGACAGATGATTTTATTATTTCGGTCAAACTCAACTCTGCTGATTTCCAACGTGGCGGAATTAGCGAAACAGATGTGATTGAGGTCTTTAAGGCAATCGATTCCGCAGGGATTGATATGATTGAAATCTCGGGCGGTTCCTATGAAGCGCCAGCGATGGCGGGTGCTAAAGAAGAAAAACGTAAAGCCAGTACCATTGCTCGTGAAGCTTATTTCCTCGATTTTGCGGACAATATCCGTAAAGAAGTGAAATGCGCGTTAATGGTTACCGGCGGGTTTAGAACCGTGCAAGGCATGAATGCTGCACTAGACAGTGGAGCTTGTGATTTTATTGGTATTGCACGTCCATTTGCTGTTGAAGTCGATTTGGCTGATCGTTTATTGGCGGGGCAGGATGTTCGTTACGGCGTAGATAAAATTAAAACTGGCATACCGATGATAGATAAAATGGCGATTATGGAAATTATTTGGTATGCCGCACAGTTTAAATCGATTGGTGAAGGCAAACAGCCAAATCCTAAACTTTCGCCCTTAAAAGTGTTTTTTAAATATCTCAAAGGTAATTTAACCGCGGTCATTAAAGGGCAAGTCAATTCACGTAAGTCGGCTTAATCAATCATTGAATTTTTAGAATCAGGGCAATCGGCATACATCCATGTTATGGTTGCCTTCATTCATATCAATATTGCTTACAATAAAAATGTCTAAAATTTTAATATTATAGGACTTACGCACTATTATTTAAAGATTCTCTGTGGTAGCAGATGATTTTTATCGAGAATAAAGTCATCAATGAAGCTTTTGATAATTGGTCTAAATAATTTCTTCTGCCAACGATATACATTT
>NZ_VOZT01000045.1:0-27094 GCF_013419625.1 Acinetobacter sp. YH12070
GATAATCTTTTTCAGATTCAATCAATAATTGAACCGCTCTATCTCTGATTTCAGGGGTGTATTTTACTTTTTTCATCGGGACATTCTCTCAAGAAAAGTGGTCTCCGACAAACCCGGTACGGTTCACATTTAGGCATAATTTCAATAAATCGGTTGTAACTAATGAGTTTGGGAAAATATGATTTCCAAAATGGAATCAGCATTTGCTGGTAGAAATATTTAAAAAAGCGAAAGCCTGATTGCTGAAACATAATGACGATGGTCATTGCCTCGGACAGACTTAGAGATGATTGTCTTTTCCTATATTTTTGCTTTGTGATGAGTACCTTTTCTAAAGATTCTTCAAAATTATTGCAGAAATCATCAATTGTGCAGAATAATTCGGTAATATGATCCATGAGAAAAGCCTTGTCTTTTAGATTTTGTCTTGATAACCAATATCTTATAAAAGCACAGGCTTTTCTTCTATTTTTTCTTACATCGAACTCAGGTTAGTTTAGCCAGTTGGTATAAATATTAATATATGCAACTTAGCAAGCGACCCTGTGAGTTTCAAATTAAAAATGAGAGGACTTTATTCCCCCTTCTTGAATTTTTTTATCTATTTTTTACATAGTAAAGACTATTATTTTGGGAATATTGGTAACTAAAAAGCCAATTATTTCAGTGAGATAATTGGCTTAAGTGAAGAGTCGTATTATTTGGTTATCCGCTGATCATCCCAATAACATGGCACTACAATCAAATTATTTTCATGTAACCGCGACCATAATCGGACACCTAAATCCCGCTGTATATTCTGTAATGTGAAATTGGAAATTAGCAGCGTCGACTTCATGTTGTCGTAACGACTATATAAGACCTTATGCACCATTTCTAGGCGTTTCTCATGCCGGTCATGCAGGCCATATTCATCAATCACTAATAAATCAAAACTGGAGAAATGCTCGATAACTTCCTTTTCAGAGCGTGAAGCATCTGACCAAGTGTCCATCATTTTTTGAGCAATTTCTGCACTGGTATAGTAGCGTGCAGATTTTGTACTGTTATGCAGAATGTTGCGAATAATTGATGCACTCAGATGGGTTTTACCTGTACCCGGTGTACCAATCATCAACATGTTCGGGTTGTGATCAGAAATAATCTGCTGTGCAAAAGCCTGACATAGTTTGATGGCATTGTCTTGTGCAGGACATGCAACTACATAATTCTTGAAGCCACGGTCCAGGTAGCGTTTATTGAGCCCTGAGTTTCTGATTTTCTGTTGTAGCAATCGCTGTTGCAACTCATCTGCATAGGCTGCATGTGAGTGATGGACGGTTTCTTTCGCACACAATTTACAGAGCTTGTGACCAGCAATTTCCATCAAGGGTATATGATGGGTAGGGCAAAGTGTTTCTGTTGTTTCTGCGCAAAACTGGAGCGTTTTAAGCATGGTATTCATGGTCATTCTCCTAAATCCATTTGGAATTTTCTAAAAAAACCTCATTTTTTTCTTCAAAATTTGAAGATGAAGATGAAGATGAAGATGAAGATGAAGATGAAGATGAAGATGAAGATGAAGATGAAGGGCATGGTTCAAGCATGACTTGAGCAATACTCGGGCTATTCTCAAGGGTTGCTTGAGCATTTACTTTTCGTTGCTTGGCTGATGCTTGAGCATTACTGGCGGATTTCCCCCAACGTGCTTGAGCTGCATTTTTAGCTTTATCAGATTTCATTTGCTGATTTTGCAATGCCTGGCTTTTTAAACTGGTTAAAAAACTTGAATGAATCTGCTCAGATTCGACTTCAAACAATTCCAGGGCTATTAGTGTATTCAACAAGGTTTTAGCCTTGGTATGTTGCGATAATTTTGTGATGCTACATATTGTTGCTAGGTCATGAGGAATAGCACCATTTTTCCAGAAATCCATCATTAACAGCAGTGCTGCACCAATTTGTTCTGCTGTCATTCGTGCAAATTTCGCTTGTAAGTCGCCAATATAAAGTGGCATCCAAATTGAAATATCTTTATGCATGTGTTCACCTTTCTTATAGGTATAGAGGGCTAAGGTCATCAATTAGATGACCTTGTATATTTATTTGATCAGGAAGCTAAGCTCATTAACCGGAGACGAGCCTGTTGGGCCAAGTCATCGTAATGGGCTTGCCCTTCATCCAGCATTCGCTGTAACCAGAGTCTCAATGCTTGGTGGTCATCGAAGCATTTATTGATTTCCAGCAAAAAGGCCAGATTGTGCAGTTTGGGAATGTGTAGCTCATGGATTAATTCACGAGCGACCATATCTGCTTCAGGACTGACGACCACACCACCAAAGAAAGCTTTACTATTCATGTGCAAGCTCCTCTGTATTTAGTTTTTCCAACATGGCTTCAAATGCACTACCATCGCGACGCGTAACATTGGGGATGTAACGGCTATAGACACGGAATAGCATTTCAGTCGTTGAATGTCCCAATTGACGTGCGATCCATTCAGGATTTTCTCCTGCCGACAGCCAGAGCGTTGCTGCGGTATGACGTGTTTGATAGGCTCTTCTAGGCTTTAATCCTAGAAAGCGTAAGATCGGATGCCAGACACGTTTATTCACCAGACGGTAATCGAGAGGTCCACCGTCACGATTACAGAATACAAAATCTGATTTACCATTATTTAAGCTTTTCTGTTGCAGAAAGGCTTGATAAACCCGATCACTCATTTGGATCGTGCGGTCAGAACCATAGGTTTTGGTTCCACCCAGTTCCCCATTCACCAAGGCCTCACGAATATGGATTTCCCGACGTTGCAAGTCCACATTTTTCCATTGCAACCCATCAATTTCACTGGTGCGCATACCTGTGAAAAATCGAACAGTATAATAAGGCTTAAAATCATCACGAACTGTGGCCAAGATTGCATGTACTTCCTCTAATGAAAAAGGCGTGACTTCAATTTTTCCTTGCTTTAAGTTCTTGATATTCTTATAAGGACTGTCAAAGTCATATCGTTCGGCAGCACTATCGAGTATCATGCGAAGTGCTATCATAATCTGGTTGATTCTTGATGGTGAAAGGCATTCTTGGTTTTTCCCGTGAGTCACTTTGGCGAGGGATGAACGGAATCCAAGAATGTCTGACTTTTTGATATTAATAACCGGAATTGTGCCAAAAAAAGGAATTAAGTACTTTCTGATCACAATTTGAATTTTTTCCTTGTAGCTTGTACGCCATTCTATTTCTTTATCAGTGAACCAGATTTCACAGAACTTAGAAAATAGAGGTGTTTTTGAGCTGATTTCATTTACTCTGTTTTCTGCATTTTTGATTTCTTTTAAACGAGAACTTTTTGGAAAGTATTTAGCATAGTCAAAAATACCCAATAAGATTTCTGCTTCCATTCGTTCAATCACTTTTTCAAGCTTTTTTCGATTTTGAGTATTGTCTTCAAGAGCGGTGGTTTCACGGCAACGAATATTTAAGTATCGAAAATCGACACATAACTTACCGTACCTAGTACGAATAGCAGCCATAAATATGTTCTCCTTACTGAAGTTGTAGGCTATGTAACGAGCCTAAAGTGGTTTTAGTCATATCTTCTTCAATACGCTCCCATACATATAAAATTTTGCGCCCACCAAAAGGGCGAATGTAATGAATGCCCTCGATCAAAACGCTATCCTTTAACTGATTACGGATGGTACGTTCGTTATAATGGATTCGTTCTGCCAATTCTTTTGTAGTAATATAAGTAAGATTCATATTTGTATCCTTTAATAAAGTATCACAATGATGTTATTTAAGACCACAATGCGATAATAAATGCATTTAATACATCATGCAAGTACTTTATTACACAATGGTGGTAATTAATGATAGTTTGCAACTTACCAGTTCTTTTGGCAGAACGAAGAATAAAAGTGGCTGATGTGGCGCGTGAAACGGGGATGAGTAAAACGACGCTGCATAAGTTATATAATGGCCAATCCACTCGCATAGATTTTGAGACGATTGAAAAACTATGTTTATTATTAAATGTAGATGTGGGTGATCTATTGAAATTAGAAAAAAATTGAATTTAATTTATTGAAATTAAAAGTTATTATGTATTTAAAAAGGTGACCAAATTTGGTCACCTTTTTTTAAAGCTATGCTGAGAACTCCATTTGGTGCAATTGAGATTGTTATTAATCTGAGATTTAGTAGGTTGCTTTAAACAAGTTTCTATTGCTTACGGTGACCAAATTTGGTCACCGTAAGCAATTTTAGAAAAGATGAACTAGCGTGAGTGATCTTTAAGAATGTATTTTTAATTTAGAGATGCAGAGGCATAATAAGTTGAAAAATCTGACAGGGCTTTGATTTATAAAAGAGGTTTATAGGCACTTTTGGGTCACTTTGGGTCACCATTTATATTTTTGCAGAATGAATGACCTAATTTTTGAGTAGTGAGTAAGAGGTGGATGCATTAAAAAATATAATAAAATCAAAAATAAAAAAGCCCCCATCTTTCGATGAGGGCTTCTTGAATTTGGAGCGGGAAAGGAGACTCGAACTCCCGACCCCAACCTTGGCAAGGTTATGCTCTACCAACTGAGCTATTCCCGCGGAGTCTATCCTGTTTTTTTACTAAAAAACTGAATCGAAAAAAATTTGGAGCGGGAAAGGAGACTCGAACTCCCGACCCCAACCTTGGCAAGGTTATGCTCTACCAACTGAGCTATTCCCGCGGAGTCTATCCAATTTTTTAAATAAAAAACCGAATGAAAAAATTTTGAGCGGGAAAGGAGACTCGAACTCCCGACCCCAACCTTGGCAAGGTTATGCTCTACCAACTGAGCTATTCCCGCATAGCCACGTATAATACATTAAGGATTTTTCAGGTCAATAACTTTATGAAAAACTGTGCATCGTTTGCATAAAATAAAAACAATTTGTTTGAAAATTGGAAGATTTTTGCAGGTCGAAGGCTTCCATTTTGATGAAATCATGCAATTCAAATGGTTTCAGCAACTTTGCGACACAAGAACTTGAACAAATACAGGCTATACTAAGACCAGTTGAACCTTTTTTTGAATTTGGGAGAGCCGTTTTGAGTTTAGAACAGCAATTAATTGAGCGTCTACAGACATTAGCGCCTACACATCTTGAAGTGGTGAATGAGTCCGCAGGTCATGGAGGTTATTTCCCAGGTAAAGAGTCGCATTTTAAAGCAGTGATCGTGAGTGAGGTATTTGCAGGTTTGCGTTTGGTGCAACGTCATCAAAAAGTCTATGCCGCAGCCGGTGATTTACTTAGTCCGGGGCAAATTCATGCCTTGGCCATTCATGCGTTTTTACCCGAAGAATGGAAAGGTCAAGACACCACTAGCCCTGAATGTGCGCATGCACCTAAGTCATCTTAAGGTGAGCCATGGAAACGCAATTAATCATTAAAATCATTCATATGTGTGGTGTGGCTTTAGGCTGTGCTGCCATTTTCATTCGTGCTTTTACGTTGTTTAAAGGGACGCAGGGCAATTTACCCAATCCGGCAGGGCGGAAGTTTTTTGTTGCTTTGCAACATGGCTCAATGACATTAATTGCCGTGACTGGAATTATCTTATTGTTTATGAAGAACTTTGATGTGCAGCCATGGTTCTATGCCAAAGTTGTGCTGTTTTTGGTGCTGCTGTCTTCTTTATCTAAAGCGTATAAAAAAGATGACAGTATTTTATTGGTTCAGCGCCGTGCGGGCTTATTTATTGCAGCTATTGCACTTATTTTCATCATTACATTGGTTATAATCAAACCAGTTTTTGGATAAATGGCTTATCCACATGGCCGATTTCAAGGCTTGAGTAGAAAAACAAAGATTAGAGGGTTTTGAATGCGTACGCGTGTGGTATTTAACCAAAAAGTTTTCGGGCATGGATCTTTTTATGCATAATTGTGTCAATCTCTTCTTTTAGTTCATTCGAATAGATATTTGATAGTCTTATTGAGAAAGCATAGGTAATTATCTATGCTTTTATTTAGTGAGTTAATTTTGTATTTTACAAAAGCTAATACAGCACTGAGTGATCTAATGATTTGAACTCTGAAAACTATTATAAGAATTAGCATAGTATTTAGGTTGTATATTAACGTTTCACACTTTTATTCACATCATCTCGTTGCCTTTAATTCATTTGATCCTTTCATTTTCACATCTAAAATTTAAGACTGATATAATTCAACAATTTTTATGTTTTCTGCTTCAGTCTTATGAAACTCATCGATAATATTAACAACATATTAGGCTCAGATATTGGAGAAAATCTCAGTAGTAAGTCTAGACTAAAGATTGCTGCTTCATACTTTTCCATTTATGCATATGCTGCTTTAAAAAAAGAACTAGAAAAAATCGAAGAGCTGCAATTTGTGTTTACGTCACCAACCTTTGTTGCGGATAATGTGACAGATAAGCTAAAGAAAGAGAAACGTGAATTTGTGATTCCAAAGCAAGACCGTGAAAGCAGTCTATACGGGACAGAATTTGAAATTCACTTAAAAAATCAGTTATCGCAAAAGGCAATTGCTAAAGAGTGTGCAGATTGGATACGACGAAAAGCAATATTTAAGTCGAATAACAGCAATGCACCGATGCAAGAATTCATCAGTATTCAAAAACCTGAGCAGTCCTTAACCTATATGCCTATTCAAGGGTTTACCCCGATGGGACTCGGTTTTGAAAAAGGCAATGCGATTTCCAATATGGTGAACTGCTTTGATGAGCAGCCGATGGTGCAAACCTATATTCAGCTATTCAATCAAATTTGGAATGATCCCTCAAAAGTTGAAGATGTCACCAGTGAAATTATTCGACACATTGAGTCTGTATATCAGGAAAATCCCCCTGAACGCATTTATTTCTTAATGCTTTACAACATCTTCAAAGACTTCTTGGAAGATATCAATGCAGATGTCATGCCGAATGATCTCACAGGTTATCAGGATACCTTGGTATGGAATAAGCTGTTTAATTTCCAAAAAGATGCAGCCGTAGGCATTATCAATAAACTTGAAACCTACAATGGCTGTATCTTGGCGGATAGTGTGGGGTTAGGTAAGACATTTACTGCCTTGGCTGTGATCAAATACTACGAATTACGAAACAAGAGTGTTCTAGTTTTATGCCCTAAGAAATTGGGAGCGAACTGGACGAATTATAACGCCAATTTAGTCACGAACATTTTTGCCAAAGACCGTTTTAGCTACGATGTGCTGTATCACACCGATCTCTCTCGTAAGGGTGGTGAAACCCTAGGTATAGATTTGGCGAAAATCAATTGGGGCAACTATGACTTAGTTGTGATTGATGAGTCGCATAACTTCCGCAACCGTGGCACGTTCAAGGATCGTGAAACACGTTATGACCGCTTAATGAATCAAGTGATTCGTCAGGGCGTGAAAACCAAAGTGTTGATGTTATCTGCTACGCCAGTAAATAATCACTTTACTGACCTCAAGAATCAGCTCGCCCTTGCCTATGAAGGCAATGCAGCTCTATTGGAAAATAAGCTCGATACTGAACGTGATATCGAAACCATATTCCGTAGAGCACAGGCCAGCTTTAATGCCTGGGCAAAACTAGATCCTGCCCAACGGACAACTCAAGCGATTCTGAACCTTCTAGATTTCGATTTCTTTAAGCTTTTGGATAGCGTGACAATTGCTCGTTCAAGAAAACACATTCAAACTTTCTATGACACCAAAGATATTGGACAGTTCCCTCAACGACTCAAGCCGATTTCATTCCGTTGTGCATTATCGACAGATCAGGATAGTGTTTCTCTGAATCAAATTTATGCAGATCTGTCTTTAATCAAGATGTCAGTCTATGCACCAGTCAGCTATATCTTTCCAAGTGCTATAAAAAAGTATGAAGAAATTTTTGATACTCGTGTAGAAGGCAAAGGTAAATTAAGACAGGTAGACCGTGAAAAAAGTTTACAGGCCTTGATGACGGTCAATTTGCTGAAACGCCTAGAAAGTTCTGTCCATGCGTTTAGGCTGACGCTCAACGTTTTAAAGAAAAATATTGAAAATGTACTCGCTAAAATTGCGGACTTTGAAGCTCGTCAGGCGGATGATGAAGTCAGTATTTCACCCGACTTTGGCTATGATGAGGATGAAAATGGTGAGTTACTTAATACTGAAGACCTTATTGGCAATAAGCTAAAAATTCATTTGGCTGATATGGATCTGTTGAGCTGGAAAACGGATCTAGATGGTGACTACCACATTATTCTCGGTTTACTGCGAATGATTCAGCCAATTAATGCTGAAAAGGATGCCAAACTACAACATCTCAAAAAGCATGTTGTTGAAAAAATTCAGAACCCAATTAATGCCAATAACCGTAAAGTCATCATATTTACTGCCTTTGCGGATACAGCGAATTATATCTATGAACATATTGCTCCGATCCTGCTAGAAACCTATGGTCTGCACAGTGCCAAAGTGATCGGCAGTGATAATAATTCAACGATCAAGACCAGAGTGGGAAGTCGTCAAAGTTATGATATGCAGGGCTTACTGACTCTATTCTCTCCACAATCAAAGCAAAAAGCAGACATATTTCCTGAAGAATCCAGAGAAATTGATGTGCTCATTGCAACGGACTGTATTTCTGAAGGACAAAACTTACAGGACTGTGATTATTTGATTAATTTCGATATTCACTGGAATCCTGTACGTATCATTCAACGCTTTGGGCGTGTGGATCGTATTGGCTCATCAAACAGCGTCATTCAGCTCGTTAATTACTGGCCTGATATTAGTCTGGATGAATATATTAACTTGCGAGAACGGGTCGAGAATCGCATGGTGATCGTCGATATGACCAGTACGGGAGATGATAACGTTCTCAGTGCTCAAGCCAATGATATTGCCTATCGTCGTGAACAATTGCAAAAGCTACAAACTGAAGTACTAGACTTGGAAGATGCCAATACAGGGGTTTCTATTACCGATTTAGGTCTAAATGACTTCCGTATGGATTTGCTTGGCTATATGGAAGAGCATCCTGAATTGGAGCGATTACCGAATGGATTACATACTGTTGTGCCTGCACAGCCAGAACTCGGTTTAAATACAGGAGTCATTTTTACCCTAAGAGCACGACATCCTGAGTCGCCTAACAGCCAAAGCAACCGTTTATATCCATATTACTTAGTTTATATTAATCAAGGCGGTGAAGTCGTTTATGACTACACCCAAGCCAAATATTTATTGGATATAGCACGTAAAGCATGTCGAGGAAAAGATCATCCGATTCCTGAAGCGTATGAAAAGTTTAATGAGAAAACCAATGATGGACGAGATATGAGCCAATATTCAGAATTGTTGGATATTGTGATTCATACCATTCAGGACGTAAAAGCTGAGAAGGATATTGATAGCCTGTTTTCAGGCTTGACTACATCAGCGTTGGTAGATGTGGTTTCTGGATTAAACGACTTTGAGCTGATTAGCTTTATTGTGATTGAAGAACCTTAAGCATGAAGTTATACAAGTTTCCGCAGCAGGCTAAAGTGGATCGGTTAATTCCGAAAAATAAGTTTTATGAACAAGGAAAAGCCAATACCAAGATAGAACAGCTATTTGTTAATCAAGTGGAAAATATACGGTGGGCGTACAAGTTGGCTTCATCTACAATTCACCTCCAAGATCAGGAAGATTTGAAGGAAATTCAAATCTTTCGAGTAAAAAGTCGGGTTGAAGATTTAGATGTGTCAATTCTATCTTTCATTGATAAACTCATTCTCACTCCAATTATTTTTGAAGTTGTTTATCAGGATAAAGTGAAAGTTGTTGCAACCTATAAGCGTTTGAATCAAGCAGATAAAACTAAAGCGGTGATAGGTCAATATTATGCTTCTGAGTGGTTGGAAGATGCAGATCGTGTTGAATTGCCGCTTTACTTAAAACTGGCTGATCTATATGAACATTTCATCGCACAGATATTGCCGATTACATCAAGCGAAGATTCAGGAGACGATGATGAATCTGTTTCCATTGAACTTAAATTGCAAAAAGCTCAACAGCTTGAAAGCTTGCAAAAGCAGCTTGATAAGCTGAAATCCAAGTTGAGAACTGAAAAACAGTTTAATCGGAAGGTTGAATTAAATAAAAAAGTGAGTGAATTAGAATCGCAACTCACTCAAGTAAGAAAGGGGTAAGCATGTTAGATAAAGGAATTCAAGAAATTGCGCAAGATACAGTGGATATTCTTGCTGATATTTCAAATAAAGCAAAAGATGCATTACAACTGTCAGGTTATTCACAGGATGTAATTACTGCTAACTCATTTACTGATAATGCTTTTTTGGCTTTAGAAACTGCTTCTGATTCTATTCGACGTGACAGTTTAGTTTTAGCACGTGAACCTGTATTTATGCGTGTGGATTTGGAAGATGTTGACGGAAATTATTGTCGGAGTATTTATATTTCACAGGTTGCTCCACCAACAGGCTTGAGTGTTTGGCGGACAAAACTGATTGATTTTGTTAGTTATCGTGCCCCTATGGGGCGAATTGCATCTTTATCGCCAGGTGCAGATTTTCCGTTTAAGGAACAAGAATATTATATTGGTCAAAAAATTAAATTTACACCACGCCAAGTTGAACAATTGTGGGATGGATTTGCAGTTGAAATTTTTTCAGAAGAAGAAAAAATTAACCTAGAGTCTTTTAGAGCATTGCTTGATAATTTAGAAGAGCAAGGTATAGATGTAGAAGCATATTTACAAGCAATTGCCGAAGAAGAACAGACCACAGCAGGTAAAATTAAAAATTTGACCCGTAATATACGCTCAGGCATGTCTTTACGTAACCAAGCAGCGCTTGATGAATACCAAGATGAAATTTTTCGTTTACCCGTAAACTCACAACGTATTATTTTAGGGCCACCAGGTACAGGTAAAACCACAACTTTAATTAAACGTCTAGGACAAAAACTTGATAAATCTCAAGGAGTACTATCTGAGCTTGAAGAAGGACTTTTAAAAAAATTAGGTAGGGATGGTCAGGGATTTAATGATTGGCTGATGTTTACGCCTTCAGAGCTATTAAAAGAATATTTATTTAAAGCATTTAATATAGAAGGCATAGCCATTAGAGATAATCTAAAGACCTGGTTAGATTATTCTAAAAATATTGCACGTAAGAACTTTAGCATTTTAAGAAGCTCGACAAATGGCTCAGGATTCTCGATAGAAACAAGTGAAAATATCAAACAACAATATGTTGATGATCCACAGTTTTTATATAGTAGTTTTCAATCTTATATAGAAAATGCTTTAAATTTAGAGTTAAACAACGGCATTAAAATTTTACAGCAAGCCTCGGGTTTAAATGATGAAAAACTCATTGTAAAAATTCGTAACATTATTGAAAGTGATACGAAAGTATTGAATAAATATCGCCAACTTTTTGAACTAGAAAATCAAATTAAAAAAATGATCGAAAGTGAAAAATTAGTGAGCGATAAAATTATACAAGAAGAGCGGAATTTACTTTTTAACATAAATAAAGGTATTTTTAAAGAATTAGCTCGATTTTTAAATAACTTCAAAAATGTAGATGCTGAAGAAGATGATGAAGAGGCTGATTACGATGATGATGAAGTAGAAGCTGGCTCTATCACGCATTCACAAGAAGCAAAATCTTTAGTCGAATATCAAAAGTTTTTAAAAAAATTAGCACGTTATCACTATTTGAAAAAAACGTTTAAGAAAGGTAGTAAGGATGCCAAAATTGCTGAATGGTTAGGGGAAAAGCTTCCTTCAGATGAGCGATTACTACAATTGGGGCGAAGTATTACTTTACAAAATGGTTTACGTCATAACCTAAACTGTTGGAAACGTGTTTATAAAAAACCTGTAGGATTGTATAAAAAATTTAGGAAAGAAGAGCATTACCAACATTTTTATAGCAAAGAAAAATTAGAGATACAAAAGATCTCACAAGCAGAATTAGATTTAATTTTGTTGGTGATTTTACGTAATTTAAAAGATTTGTTGAAAGAGCCATACATTGTTAGAAACCTTAATGAAATTGCTTTTCAAGAGCTTAAGGGTTTACGTGAAGGTTTGTTTAAAGACCAAATTATGGTGGATGAAGCCACAGATTTTTCTGCGCTACAACTTGCTTGTATGCAAGCCATGACGAATCCATTACTTAATTCATTTTTTGCGTGTGGTGACTTTAACCAACGATTAACTACACAAGGGATTAAAGATCTAGTTTTACTCGAGTGGATTTCACCTGATTTAAAAATTGCACGTATTAATACAGTGTATCGTCAGAGTCCAAAATTAAATGAATTTACCCATGCCATTTTAGATTTAATGGATGAACAAGATACACAGGCACGTTCTGAATTGCCAAAGTTTACAGACTTTGAGGGTTTAGCCCCCGTGATTGCAGAATATCATGATGATTTAGATGATATTGCCCACTGGATTACACTGCGTATTAGTGAAATTGAACGCTTAGTCAATACAAATCATGCAGAAGAGCAACTTTTACCTTCTATTGTAGTTTTGGTAAAAGATGAAACTGATGTACAGCCGATGGCGAAAAAACTTACAGAAAATTTAGATGAGTTTAATTTAAAAGCGATTGCATGTTTGCAAGGTCAAAGTGTAGGCAATGCAACGGATGTACGTGTATGTAGTATCGAGTATATTAAAGGGTTAGAGTTTGAGGCTGTATTTTTTGTTGGCGTAGATCAACTGTTACAGCAGTATCCTGATTTATATCAGAAGTTTTTATATGTCGGTGCAACCCGAGCAGCCAATTATTTAGGGGTGACTTGTACTGGTGAGTTGCCATCAGCACTTGAACAATTACGTCCATATTTTGGTGAAAACTGGGATATGGAAAGTTTAGATTTTTAAGATTAAATGATTGAGATGATGAAGATGTCAAACCAAGACCAGTTAAAAATGCACAGCCCTAACCTAGTCGATAGCAACATCGAAAAAATTGCAGCACTATTCCCAAACTGTGTGACGGAAGCACAAGGTGAAAATGGTGAGCTAAAAAAAGCCATTGATTTTGATTTGCTTAAACAAGAACTTTCACAAGTTTTGGTTGAAGGTGAGCAGGAACGCTATCGTCTTGATTGGGTAGGTAAAAAAGAAGCGATTTTAACAGCGAATGCACCAATTGCGAAAACCTTACGTCCATGCCGTGAAGAAAGTGTTAATTTTGATAGCACAGAAAACTTGTTTATTGAAGGTGATAACCTAGAAGCCTTAAAACTTCTGCAAGAGAATTATTTGGGTAAGGTCAAAATGATTTACATTGACCCACCATACTTATATACACCAATGATGAAAATGTAAAAATTAGTTCATAAGTATTTAATATTTTGAATTATATTTAAAAACTAAAAGTAAAAATAATAATTGAATAAATTTGGTAATGATATACCATGTAATTATGTAAATTTTGTAGTCATAACAATGAAACTCATCAGGACTAAATTTAAGTCAGGTGAACGCTACTCACTGTTGGTAGATGACAAAGGAATGCCTATTTGGTATCCAACACTTTTTGCTACGAGCAAACTCAGGAATTCCGCAAAAGCACCAAATACAATAGAAGCACATCTAAATGCCATAAAGTTGCTAATAGAATGGAGTCATTCATCAAATATTGTTCTAGAAGAAATTTTCTCAGCAAAGCAGTTTTTAACAACTGAACAGATAGAACATCTCTGCATCTATCTGAAAGGGAAAAAAGATGAAAAAATTTATGAAGGCTTTAAAAGTTGTAGGAACCAAAGAAAAGAACTGCATAGAGCTAAAATTCGAAGTGAAGAATCAATTTCTAGCTCAACTGCTTATATAAGAATATCTTATGTTGCTAATTATATAGATTGGCTTGCAAAACACGTTATAAGTGAGAGAAACCAAATTATAAATAGTGATATATCGCTCGGTATCTCACGCATGGTAAGAAGCTTGAAAGCTAGGAGACCAACAAGATCAATTTCTTCTCGAAATCCTAAAAAAGGATTAGCAGACAATCAAAGAGATATAGTGCTAAGAATTATTAATCCAAATAGCATAGATTTACCTTTCTCCACGGAGACAAAAGAGCGTGATAGCCTAATATTTGAAATCTTGTATAAGACAGGAATACGGCTAGGAGAGCTTTTATCAATAAAAATTTCAGACTTTAATTTTCAAAACAACACACTGCATATACATAGACGTCACGATGATGTTTATGATCCAAGGTTAAAACAGCCAGTTGCTAAAACTTTTGATAGATTGTTGCCTATTAGCAGAAAGCTAGCAGAACGAACACATGACTATATACTTAGAGAAAGGTCTCAAGTAGTTGGAGCTAATAAGCATGACTTTCTGTTCGTTACTTACAAGTCTGGGCCATATTGTGGAAAACCATTATCATCAAGTGGGCTTTATAAAATCATAAATCAGGTTCGTGAAAGTATTGATGAGCTGTCCGATTTAACACCACATATATTTCGCCACACTTGGAATGATATGTTCTCAGAGAAAGTGGATGAGCAAGGTATATCTGAAGCGGAAGAAGAAAAGCTAAGATCTAATCTCATGGGGTGGGCAGAAGGTTCTGGTACCTCAAAGACTTATACCCAAAGACATATAGAGAAAAAGGCACATCAGGTAAGTATATTATTACAAAAGGAAATTGATGATGGAATCAATAAAAATAAGTAGTAAAGCTTCCTCCTTATCCATTCACAATACAGAAAAGCTGTTATCTAGGAATGGGTATGAATTTAACTATCATGATGAACGTTGGGTTGTATCTAAGGTTTGTGCAGTAAACTTTAATTGGATTTATTCTGTACTCGAATTTAAGTTTCATGAAAGCTATAAGAGAGTTTTATTGCATTATGTTCAGAATAATTCTGCTGGGTACGCTAAAGCCATAAATCACTATACAAAATTATTTTTTCAGTTTTGTGCGAATGCTGACGGAAGATTAATATCTTTAGTTTCAGGTCGGCATGTTATTAATTACTATTCTTCGCTCGATCCTAATAAAAAACATAATATAGCCCAAGTGCTAACTTTTCTGAAGAAATGGCATGAATTTGGTTATGAGGGCATAAATACCGATGTCCTTGAGGTAATCAAAGAGTTACGAGTTAAAAATGCTGAAAAAGGTAAGGCCGTTAGACTACTTTGCCCATATGAAGGTCCTTTGTCTGATTTGGAGTATGAAGGACTATACAGTGGGTTATCTAAAGAATTTGAAGAAGGCAAGATTAGTCTGAAAGAGATGGTGATTGCCAAACTATTTTTAGCAACTGGTAGGCGTCCAATCCAGATAGCAAATTTGAAAGTTAAAGATTTTGTAGGTGTTACCGTTATTGATGGAAATAAGTTTGACTTATTAAGAGTACCAAAAGTAAAGCAAAGAGATATTTGGCGAAAAAAATTTAGTGATTACGCTTTGTCTCCCGATTTGGGGCATCTGCTTAGAACATACGTATGCGATTTAGAAGTTAAAGCTAAATCTCTCATACCTATATCAAACTTTGATTTAGATATGCTGCCTCTTTTCCCTTCTTGGGCAAAAATAGACATTCATATTAAAGAAAATGGTTGTTCTAGTATGAATGAATATCTTGAAACAGATTTATTTCATGCAACTGCGGATCATTTAAGGGACATACTAAATAAAGTAATATCACATATAGGGCTTGTTTCAGAAAGAACTGGGGAACCTATAAAAATCTTTCCACTTAGGCTTCGTAGAACTTTGGCCTCAAGGGCTGCAAGAGAGGGCTATGGTTTACTCATAATAGCCAGACTACTCGATCATGCTGACACTCAAAGTGCTCATATCTATACTGAGAATACACCAGAGCATCTGACTAGCCTTGATAAGGCGTTGGCAATGCAATTAGCACCTATAGCACAAGCCTTCGCTGGAACGCTTGTAATCCATGAAAAATATGCTAATCGTGGCAATGAAATATCTAGCAGGATAATGAATAGGGATACTGGTGAAGGTGTAGGAACTTGTGGAACTCATAGTTTTTGCTCAGCGTTGGCTCCTATTGCATGTTATACATGCTATCACTTTCAGCCATGGCTGGATGGCCCACATGAAGCTATTCTTGAAAGTTTAATAACAAAAAGAAAAGAAATACTTGCAAGAACTCAGGATAAAACGATTGCCTCCGTTAATGATAGAACAATATTTGCTGTAAGCCAGGTTGTAGAATTGTGTAATGAAAGGAAATTGGCTTTAAAAAATTGCAACAGTGGGGTGAGTGATGAGTAATATTTTAATATTCATCCCTCAAAACAAAGCAAAATCAAGTAAAAATATGTACGATTTTATTAGGTTTTGTAGGCATGAGCTTACCTTATTCTCACCAAACTTTTCTTGGGAGGATAATCACTGGGCTGATGCATCCATCTTTTTTGGTAATTGGGATGTTTCAACGAATAAAAAAGATTCTCCAAGTGTATTAAAACAGCCGTTGCTAGATTTCGCCAAATCTTATGTTCGTTATACATTTAGTTTTAAAAAGCAACACAAGGCACGATATGAAGGAACTATATTTAAGTGTTTGGATAAAGCCTTAATTGAATCTGGATTGAATTCAGATATATCACTTCTGACGCCTGCGATACTTGATCAGGCTGCTGAATTAGCACGAGAGCGTTATACGCCAAGTAGTTGCTATCATATTGGTAGGAATTTACAGAAGTTAGTAGAGTTTCTTAATGAAAAAAAATTAATTCCAAATCATATTGAATGGACTAATCCCAATCCTAGAGCTGCTGATACTGTGAGGACGGGGTTAAAGGCTGAAAAAATACGACAGAAAAAACTACCGACTGAAGTAGCATTAAATGCTTTAGCCGAAGTGTTTGCCAGTAATCCACATGTACCTAGTGATATATTTACGACATCTACTTGTGCATTGTTATTATGTGTACCTTCGCGTGTAAGTGAAGTGTTATCTTTACACGTAAACTGTGAGGTACATGAAACTAAGCGTGATGGTACAAAAGCCTATGGTATTAGGTTTTTGCCAGGGAAAGGAGCACCTCCTCAAATTAAATGGGTGCCTACACCTATGGTTAGTCTTGCTCAAGAGGCTATCAGGCGGATTCGTTCTATAACAGAAGAAGCTAGGCGAATATCTAAATGGTATGAAGAAAATCCAGATAAATTTTACCGACATATCGAATGCCCTAGTGTTAGTGACGATGAGTACTTAACACTTAAGCAAAGGCTTCAAGCTATAGGGGTCTTTGATAATAAGATTATGAAGATGAAGGAAGCTACTTTATCTATTATCCAAAAAGAGATAATTAAAAAGCAGCCCAAAGATTTTCCACTCTTTGATAAGAGTAGAAACATTAAATTCTCGGAAGCATTATTTTGTTTTCAACAAGGCCAGCTTGCACCTTCGGGTAGTCGAAATATTTCTAAGGTTAATGTATTTAGGGCCAATAGAGATACTTTAATCTCACGGATTTCTGAAAATGGCTCAACTGTTAATGGAAGTTTCTTTGAGCGTCATGGATATAAAAATGCAGATGGTACACCTGTAAAATTAAAGTCGCATGCGCTGCGACACTTGCTTAATACAATGGCTCAAAGAGGTGGTATGAGCCAAATTGACATTGCTAGATGGTCTGGTCGAATAGAAGTAAAACAAAACCGTGTTTATGATCATATGTCAGAATTCGAAATAGTTGACATGATACGAAGTAGGGATAACGACCTGATGGTGGATAGTCCTTTGGAGGAACTACGGCAAAAAATTTCTGAAAAGCTTCCTATTGATCGTCAAGCTTTCAATATTCTAGCCATACCTACTGCCCATATCACTGAAATTGGCTATTGTATTCATGACTATACAATGTCTCCATGCCAAAAGTTTCTTGATTGTTTAAATTGCACTGAGCAGGTTTGTGTCAAAGGGGATAAGCGCCTTGAAAATGTTCAGATCATTTATGAACACAATAAAGCTTTGATAGAAAAGATGGACGTTAATATTACTGAAGGTATAGCTGGCGTAGATAGGTGGTATGAACATACAAAAATGACACTACAAAGAGCGGAAGAATTACTTCGCATCCTAAAAGACCCAACCGTACCCAATGGCTCTGTGATTAAACTGCATAACCTTCAGGAGTACAGTCCTGTGAAAAGAGCAATAGATGCCCGAGCACGTAAAAACAATGAAGCTTTTCTTGATAGAGCACGTTTATTAACAGAGGATTAACAGTGGGAAAAAAATCACGTCATCTAACTGACAAGGATATTGAGGTAATCATAGAGCTACTTGATGGATGGGATGGTAGTTTGACTTGGGAGGCTCTCTGTGCAGCTTGTGTAAAAGCTATAGGTTTCAAGCCTACTAGGCAAACCTTGCACAAGTTTAGTCGAGTGGCTGGAGCCTACAGACTAGCTAAAGAGCGAGAGAAAAATGATGTCAAAGATCTAAAGATTCCAGCAACCCTTGCAGTTGCAGCGCAGCGTATCGAACGTTTGACTCGTGAGGTTGAACGGTTAGAGAGAGAGAATGTTGCCTTGTTGGAACAGTTTGTGGTTTGGCAGTACAACGCCTATACACATGGGATATCTCGTGAAAAGCTAAATAAAGGCCTATTACAAATTGATCGAGGACAGACAGATTAATTTCTTTTTTGACACAGAAACTTATATATGCAAAATGCGACAATATATGTCGCATATTTAAAATTCTATGGTTTAAATAACTTATTGTTTCTATAAACTAATTATTAGCTTTAATACGGTCATCTACACAAATGAATATTGTCCAAATCGAAGAAAATGTTAAACAACTCATTCATAAAATTTCTAAAGGCGAGCTACATCGAAAAGAATTTATCTATGAGTTGCTTTTAGCTTATGGACATCGTAGCCAATCTATTGGACGAGTTCGTAATGGTGAGCGCAATTTAGCTGAAGATAAGGAAAACACCGTTTTTTGGAAACGTCAAATATACTTCAAAATTACAAAACAGCATGATTTGCATGGTCTTATTGATCAAATGAAGAATGAAAAGCGAACTGAAAGCAATAAGATTCGCTTCTTGATCGTAACTGACTTCAAAACTCTATTGGCCATAGATACTAAAACACAAGATACATTGGATGTTCCTTTTGGTGATTTAGCTAAAAAATTTGATTTCTTCTTACCATGGGCTGGGATGGAGAAAGCTGTATATCAAGGTGAAAACCCTGCGGATGTTAAGGCTGCTGAAAAACTAGCAAAGCTATTTGACGAAATTAAAGCCGATAATTTCAATGAAGACGACTTAAACAATAAAGAGAACTTACATCACCTTAATATTTTCTTATCTCGACTGCTATTTTGTTACTTTGCTGAAGATACAGAGATTTTTAAGGACAAACAGTTTACTTCGGCAATATCAAAGAGTAATGAAGATGGTTCAGATTTATCTTCTCTAATTAGTCGATTATTTAAAGTCTTAAACCAGTCCCGTGAAGATCGTGAAACAGATTTACCTGACTACTTAGCAGATTTTCCTTATGTAAATGGTGGTTTGTTTAAAGATGATATTCAAGTTCCAAAATTTACTCGTAAATCACGTAGGATTTTAATTGAGTGTGGCGCTGAATTAGATTGGTCTGATATTAATCCTGATATTTTTGGTTCTATGTTCCAAGCAGTTGTTCATACAGAACAGCGTAGTACCATGGGTCAACACTACACCTCTGTTCCAAACATCATGAAGGTGATTGAACCTTTATTTTTAAATGATCTTTATGAAGAATTAGAGAGAAACCAAGACAGTATTAATAAACTATTAAAATTACAGCAACGTTTAGGTCAACTTAAAATTTTTGACCCTGCTTGTGGTTCAGGTAACTTCCTTATTATTGCGTATAAAGAGCTTCGCAAGTTTGAAATGGAGATTTTGAAACGTATTCAGGAGTTAGAACTAGAAAAAACAGGGCAATTTTCAAAACCATTTTCAGTGATTCAAGTTTCTCAATTTTATGGAATAGAAATTGATGATTTTGCTCATGAAATTGCGATTTTGTCTTTATGGCTGACAGAACATCAAATGAATATTGTCTTTAAAGATGAATTTGGGGAATCTAAGGCTTTACTTCCATTAAGAGATTCTGGAAATATTGTTCAAGGTAATTCTCTACAAATTAATTGGAAATCGGTTTGTAATAACGCTGATTCTGAAGTCTATATCTTGAGTAATCCTCCTTATATGGGTTTCAAGATGCAAGATCAAAAACAAAAACAGGATATGGAAAGGATTTTCAATGAAGTATCGAATTATAAATTTTTAGACTACATTGCTTGTTGGTTTATGCTAGCAAGTGATTATATTAATGAAAATTGTAAGGTTGGATTTGTATCGACTAATTCCATTTGCCAAGGGGTACAAGTAGAACTCTTGTGGCCCGAAATTTATAAACGAAGTGTGGACATTTGCTTTGCACACCAATCCTTCAAGTGGTCAAATAATGCAAGATCTAATGCAGGGGTTACCTGCGTTATTATTGGGTTACAGCATAAAGACGCTATTAAAACCAAAACTCTTATAAATAATTTATCTAAATCAGTAGTCAAGAATATTAACTCTTATCTTATTGATAGCTCAAATGTCATAGTAGCTAAAAGGCGTGTCCCACTTTCAAAACTGCCTAAAATTTCAGATGGAAGTGGCGCGTTGGATGGGGGGAATTTAATTCTCTCTAGTGAGGAAAAAGCACAATTAATCTTAGCTGATGAAAGGGTTAAGCCATTTGTTCGTAACTATACAGGTTCTAACGAATTCATTAACGGAATTGAAAGATACTGCCTATGGATTGAAGATAATGAATTAGAGAAAGCATTGACAATTCCCTTACTAAAAGAACGAATTGATGCGGTTAAGGAATTTAGAAGTAACGCTGGGACACGGGCGCAAACAGCTATTTCACGTCCTCATAAATTTGCATGGATTAATCAACCTCAACAGTCTCAAATTATTATTCCTACCGTTTCTTCGGAACGTAGAGAATATATTCCTATGGGTTTTAGTGATATATCTGTGATTGTAAGTAATTCTGCAAGTATCGTGCATGATCCTGAACCGTATGTTTTTGCGTTACTTCAATCAAGAATGCACATGGTATGGACTAAAACATTAGCAGGAAGACTAAGAACAGATATTCGCTATACATCAGCGATTTGCTACAACACTTTTCCTGTGCCAAAACTTATGAAAGCAGCGATTTTCAAGTTAAATGAATCTGCTTTTAAAATACTGGCTGTGCGTGAATCCTATTCACATTTAAGTTTGGCTCAACTTTATGATCCTGAAAAAATGCCTTTGGACTTAAAACAAGCTCATATAGAGAATGACTTACTGGTGGAAAAACTCTATAAGTCAAGTGAATTTAAAACAGATGAAGAGCGTCTAGAACGATTATTCCATTACTACGAAATGATGTTGAATTGAGATAACAATGAATAATATTATTGAAGTGAATTACCAACAAACTGGGGAAAGCACCTCAGTTAATAATATGGGGATGCGGGCTATGCAAGCTCGTGCCTTCGAATCGCGTAATAGTCAGTATTTACTGTTAAAAGCCCCTCCAGCTTCAGGTAAATCTCGTGCATTAATGTTTTTGGGTTTAGACAAGATACACAACCAAGGGTTGAGCAAAGTTATTGTAGCTGTACCTGAACGCTCAATTGGCGGTTCATTTGCTAGCACAAAGCTGAGCGAAAGTGGTTTTTTTGCAGATTGGAATATCAAACCTGAAAACAATTTATGTACTGCTGGTGGTGATAAAAGCAAAGTAAAAGCCTTTAAACGCTTTATGGAAGGTACAGATCAAATTTTAGTATGTACTCATGCAACACTAAGATTTGCCTTTGAAGAGCTTGAAGATCATGTATTTGATAATACATTAGTGGCAATTGATGAATTTCATCATGTTTCAGCCGATGCTGACAATATTCTAGGTACTGTTCTTAAATCTTTAATGGACAATACCTCGGCTCATATTGTTGCGATGACAGGTTCATACTTCCGTGGCGATAGCGTTCCTGTACTTACGCCTGAAGATGAAGCGAAGTTTGATAAAGTTTCTTTTAACTATTACGAGCAACTTAATGGCTATAGCTATTTAAAGTCATTAGGCATTGGTTATCACTTCTATAAAGGACGTTACTTTGCAGAAGATGATGAAGGTGTTATCGCAATTGCAGAAGTTTTGGATACCGATAAAAAAACTATTATTCATATTCCAAATGTGAATTCAGGTGAATCAACCAAAGATAAATATGATGAAGTGGATGCGATCCTAGAAATCATTGGTGAGTTTGTCGCTAAAGATCCTAATACGGGCATTATTACCGTTAAACGCCCAGATGGTAAGATTTTAAAAGTAGCAGACCTCGTTGAAGAAGATGGTCGTGATAAAGTCGTTGAATATCTACGTAATATTAAAACTGTAGATGATCTCGATCTAATCATCGCCCTAGGTATGGCGAAAGAAGGTTTTGACTGGCAATTCTGTGAACATGCTTTAACGATCGGTTATCGTGGCTCTTTAACTGAAATTGTGCAAATTGTGGGACGTTGTACACGAGATAGTTCAAACAAATCACATGCGCAATTTACCAATCTTATTGCTCAACCCGATGCACAAGACACCGAGGTAAAGTTTGCAGTAAACAATATGCTTAAAGCTATCACTGCATCTTTGTTGATGGAACAAATACTCGCACCAAACTTCAAGTTTAAAACCAAACGTGATGATGGAGATATTGTTCCACCAGGTACGCTCACAATCAAAGGCTTTAAAGAACCAAGTACAGCAAAAACAAAGGCAATTATTGAAAATGATCTTGTGGACCTAAAAGCAGCGATTCTTCAAGATGCTAAAGTGATTGCAGGTTCAGCAGGTAAGGTTGAGCCTGAAGTGGTGAATAAAGTCCTTATCCCTAAGATTATCCAAACAAAATATCCTGACTTAACGAAAGCTGAACTTGAAGAAGTGAGTCAATATTTAGTCGTTGACTCAGTGATTAGCACAGCAGAAGTCAAAGAAGTTGGTGATAAAAAATTTATTCGTATGGCGGATAAATTTATCAATATCGAAGACCTGAATATTGATTTAATTCAATCTGTGAATCCATTCCAAAAAGCTTTTGAAATCCTATCAAAAGAAGTCACAGTCAATGTACTAAAATTAATTAAGGAAGCAATTGAAGCAACTAAGATTAGTATGACTCAAGAAGAAGCCATTGAGCTATGGCCTAAGTTAAAAGCCTTCAAAGTTCAGTTTGGTCGTGAGCCTAGCCTAGAATCAAACAACTTAATTGAAAAACGATTAGCTGAATGCCTAATCTATATTCGTGAGCAACGTAGAAGAGCTGGAGTGTAATACGTGGAAGATTTTAGCTGGCTTCAAGATATGATTGCTGATGATGACTTAGGTCTTTTAAACGTAAAGAAAAAGACGTCTGGTCTAACGGCTGATGAACAATTGGTCTCTAAATTTAATGAAATTAATAATTTTGTGACACAGCATGGGCGTGTACCTGCTAAGGATATGAAAAACATTTCTGAGTTTATGCTTGCGAGCCGTTTAGAAGCAATTCAAACCAATCCAGAGCAATACATGGCTTTAGCAGATTATGATGAACATAATTTGCTGCCACAACATCAGGATTAAAGATATGTCAGATATTAAATCACTTGAAGATATTTTTAACGATGATGATCTAGGTTTGCTTGATGATGATAAAGATGGTGACATCTTTAAAATTAAGCATGTGCCTGTCCAACGTGCAGCAGCAGATGAAGTTGCTAAACGTAAACGTTGTAAGGACTTTGATCAGTTTGAGCATTTATTTAAAAATGTTCACAGAGAGCTTCGAGAAGGGAAACGTAAGCTCTTACCCTTTAATGATAAGGGTTATCAACTGGTTGAAGGTAATTACTATGTTTTAAACGGCTTATTAGCTTATTTAGCAGATATTAATTTTACTTCCGAAGCGAAAACAGTTGATGGTAAACGTTTTCGTAAAGATGGGCGTACTCGTACTATCTTTGAGAATGGCACTGAATCAACTATGTTGTACCGCTCATTGGCTAAAGTCTTGTATAAAGATGGGCGTATTGTTTCAGAGACCAACGAACAAGAAAACTCTAACTTTTATACTAATTTTGGCGGTATCACTGAAGATGATACATCGACAGGTTATATTTATATTCTGAAATCTAAAAGTACAGATCCACGTATCCAATCATACGATCATCTTTACAAAATTGGTTTCGCCACGACAACTGTTGAAAAACGTATTGCGAATGCAAAAAAAGAGCCTACTTATTTGATGGCTGATGTTGAAGTCATTGCTGAATATCAAGCTTTCAATATTAATCCTCAAAAATTTGAATATTACCTACATGCCTTTTTTGGTGAATCTTGCCTTGATCTATTAGTGGCAGATAAAGATGGTAAAAATCATCAACCGAAAGAGTGGTTTATTGCACCTTTAGAAGTAATTCAACAAGCCGTTGAGTTATTAGTAAATGGGCAGATCATGAGTTATCAATACAATAAGTTTAAGAAAGAGATTGAGTTGAGATAGTGGTATTCTCAAAAGATATTGATAAAACTATATATTGATTTTAATGATTTTTTTGTGTAAATTCACTATGCCTTTGGAGTGGATTATCCAGCTCGCAGAGGGATGCAGTTTGAACTGTCCAGCAGTTTATTGAGAAATATTGTAATAAAGAACTGAACCATCAAGGTTGTTAGTTGTTCCAATAGTATCATTACACAGTTGTTCATCATACTAGCTCCAATAGTATAGCATATTAAGTTAATGCGTTATCCGAAGATGTTTTTCGGTAAAATTAGTGCTGGATTTGAAGAAGTAAGAACATTTTCAGATCAAAGTTTAAAGACTCCGTAAGGGCGTAACGTGGGACGCGACACAAGCCCTTACGGATCTGCTAAATAGGGATTAGCATTGAATTTTGAAAAATATAAAAGTGAAATCTATGATAAAAAACATATTCTAAGAGTTCAGAATAAAAAAATCCCTAAATCAAGAATTCATTTTGATACACCACTTGATGCTCTACACGCTTATTCTCTTGTTTCTCAGCCAGATAATGTGGTTAAACATTGGTTTTTACCTTTTATCGGATTTGAACAACGTACACGAAAAATTAAAAGTCATAATGGTTTAAGTCGTAGAGCTGCTAAAAAACGACCTTTAAGATATGCAGCTAACCAAGACGGTTATATTTATGCCTATTATTCATATCTTCTCACTGAAAAATATGAAAATTTCATAAAAGATACTCCTCTACAAAACTCAGTATTAGCCTATCGCTCATTGGGTAAATCAAACATTGAATTTGCTAAAGAGATTTTTGATTGGATCAGTCAAATAAAGGAATGTAATGTACTCACAATTGATCTATCAAGCTTTTTTGATACTTTAGATCATGGAATACTGAAAGAACAATGGCAGCGTGTTACTGGCGTACCTTGCTTATCTAAAGATCATTATATTGTTTTTAAATCTTTAACTAATTACTCATTTTTAGATATAGAGGAATCTCTGGTCGCTTTAGGATGGCCTGATAAGTCAAAAAGAAAAGAGAAAGATGAAAAAACTCCAAATCCTTTGAGAAAAAAAACTAGCAAGCCTTACCAAGCCCTAGGTGATTTTCGAAGCATTCGAAAAAAACAAGTTACTGATGCTGATGGTGTTATTAGACACCTAATCCAGAAACCAAATAAAATCGATGGGAAAAGATATGGAATTCCTCAAGGTTCTCCTATGTCTGCCATACTTTCAAACATTTATATGTTGGACTTTGACAAATATTGTTGTGAGTTAGCAAATAATTTGGGTGGAATATATAGACGCTATTGCGATGATATTATTCTAGTTTTCCCCCAGAACATTCAAATGAGCGATGTTTATAAAACTCTTGAAGAGTTATTGCTTAATCATGGAGGAAAAGAGTTAAAGATAAATCCAAGTAAGGTTGAAAAAATAAAATTTACTTGTATTTTAGGTAAGCTGAAAGCCGTTGACATAGATACTAAAGTGGACAAGCCTCTACAATATCTTGGCTTTATATATAATGGTCAAGAAATTTTGATCAGGTCATCTAGCCTATCAAATTATTATCGACGTTTAATCTCCAAAATTAGAGCATCAAAAAATAAAGCTCGAAGAAATAGCTCAAAAACTTATCGTAGAAAAATCTATCGAATGTATAGCCATTTAGCGCGTAAACAACGTAATTTCATAACTTATACATATAGAGCATCGGAAGTAATGAATGATCTATCTGTTAAGAAGCAGCTATCAAATCATTGGAAAAAAATTCACGAAGAACTTAGAAAGTAAATGAGTCATACTTGAATTCTGAGCAATCAATTTGAAAGATGTCCAAGTAAGCCTTTGAGAAGAAATATTTTAAGAATTTAGAGGGATTTGTTGTCCACGATACTGTCTAGGATCATCTTTCTGTCGAAAAATTATATGAAATTGCAAACACATTAGAAGTTCATGTTAGAGAGTTACTTCCTAAATAAAAATATTGATTGCTAAGACGTCAAAAACATCTAAATTTTATTTAATCTCTAGTTAACAGTATCTAAATCCACAAAAATAAAGTAAATTTTCGAAAAATATAAATTTTCGGTAATTTTTATGTGGTCCGATATAGAATCTAAGATAGACTTTTTAAACTATTCTGAAGCATCAGAAATTATTATCAATGTTCTTCAAAATCCTCAAATGTTGCCTATCTCAATAGGCGTATTTGGGTCATGGGGAACTGGTAAATCTACGATCTTAAATCTAATTGAAAACAATCTAGAACATATTGAAAATCATGATGACTATGTAATTATTAGATTTGATGCTTGGTTATATCAGGGTTAGAGGTGGTCCCACTTGTTTGAACAACTAAAAGCGTATTTATAAGTGATATTCCGCTCTAGTTAAGCCACCTTGTTTTGTTGGGGTAGCTGATCATAGTAAAACTCATTTGGTGTCATTTTGTCTAG
>NZ_VOZT01000046.1:0-26891 GCF_013419625.1 Acinetobacter sp. YH12070
GCAAGGAGTTCGGTGAAGAACTAAAACCTTATTATTGGAAACCTGTGCTTTGGACGAGGGCATACTGTCTACTTACAACAGGTGGAGCGACAATTGATGTAATTCGAGAATACATCCAAAACCAAGAGAGACCCGACTGAAAAGGCGTGCTATCCATCTCCATCTAAATCACAGATTATAGATGGAGAATTCCGCACATTTAGTTAAAAAGTAATTATTCTGCCATTATTAAAACGAGAACAATGATGACGCAAATAATACCGTCGGACACTGCATTGACACATTTACCGCCTTGGCAACTGCGTGGCGATGCTTTTATTTTGAATTATTGGATCTCTCCGAGTTTTATCCAACAAGCGCAGATGTTCCGTTTAGCGACATCGCCTTTAGGTCGTGTGGTTCAGGTGTTATTGGTCCGATACCATGATTCACCTGTGGGCCCTTATGACGAATTGCTAATTTTAGATCACCCTTTATGGAGTAAGAAAAGGTTAAGTTCGATTCCTAAGATTTATGTTTCGACAGATATCTCTGTCATTCATGGTCAAAAACTCTGGGGTATTCCTAAAGAGTTGGCAAAGTTTGAATGGCAACAACATGACAATGAAGTGGTCTGTACTATAGAAGTTGAACAACACAAAATGCAGATCCGTTTAAAAAAATCACGTTCACAGCGTTCTTTCTATATTAATAGTCATCATATCCCTGCAGCGATGTTGCAAATCAGACAAGCGTGGGAAGGTAAGCGTTATCAATTTTCACCGAAGTTTCGTGGACGGCTCTCTAAACTGAAACAGGTAGAATGGCACAACACACAGGACATTTTTCCAAATTTTTCTGAAGCACGATTATTGCAAAGCTTTTATATCCCAGAATTTAGCCTCGTTTTTCCTGCTGCAAAAATCCAAGATAAATAACCCAATAAATAAAAACCCAGTGTTTCACGTGAAACACTGGGTTTACTTTATATAAAGGAATGATTAGCTACGTTTATCCCAAAATTTACGGAACTTCGTACTGATCTCGATCACGTATTTTTTAGCTCGGTGCGAAACCGGGGTTAAGTTAATAAAGCCATGGGTTTGATCGGTATATTCTTGATAAAACACTTTCACCCCTTGCTGACGGAGTTTATGCGAATAAATTTCACCTTCGTCATGTAAAACGTCATGCCCTGCTGTCACGATATACGCGGGTGCGATACCTGCCAATTTTCCATAGGTTGGTGAAATTAATGGATCATCTAAGGCCACTGCATGTTGTTCTGCATATAAAGCCGTTACGACATCAATATCTTTTTCAGTCAGAACTAGACCATCTTTATAAGCATAGAAAGATGGGTGGCGACTCTTGAAATCCACTACTGGGTAAATTAATAGTTGAGCTTGCGGGGCAAAAACTTTTTGAGCACTGCGCTGTGCAACCGCAGTAGCAATATTGCCGCCTGCACTATCCCCTGCCACCGCAATTCGATTTTTTAGAATTTTAAACTGACGACTATTTTGATAAGTCCAAGCCAATGCATCTTCACAACTTTGCATTAATTGAGCTGGGCTGGCTTCTGGTGTTAAAGGATAATCAATACTTAAAACTTGTGTTTTGGCATGCACAGCCAATAAACGACAAACTTCATCATGCGTGTCTAAACCACCCACCACAAAACCACCACCATGATAAAACACGATCATCGGTAATTTTTTATTTGGAGCAGGATGATAATGACGCGCAAACAGCGTTGCACTTTGTAAAGGTAGACGTATATCTTGCACTTGTTTCACAAAGGTCGGCTTGGTCTTGATCGACTCCATCTGTAAATCAAATAATTTACGAGACTTCACATAGTCTTCGGTCACAAAGCCTGACTTACCTTGCTTGAGTTGAGCCGCCATCATGCATTTCACCAGCGGATCTAATTCTGGAAAAATAAACGGATAATCGAGACGTTTTGCGAGGCTTTCTTTGGCAAAGTTAGGAAGACGATCAAGTAACCGAGCAGCCGTACCTTGGCCTTTATCTTTCATATTTTTAAGTGATTCATTCAATGCAAACATGCTCTATCCTTCGAATTATGCTCTTCATACTTTCTACATGATCTAGGTCAAATGTGACCATATTCACATATAAGTCTCAACATCGACATACATAGTACAGACCTAGTTAAGCTAATCTTCTTTTATAGAGTTGTCATTGACAATTTACCCAAGTTTTATGGGTTGATTATGCTAACCCATTCTCGATAAAGGATACTCACCATGGCTAAAAAGATCATCCTTCTGTCTTTTGCGACTGCTTTTTTGGCTGTAGGCTGCGTAGCATTCCCTGAAGATGGTTACTACGATGGACGTTATGATCAACGTTATGACCGCCGTTATGATAATAATGATCGACGCTATGATAATCGTTATGATCGCCGTTACGACAGTCGTTATGAACAAGACCGCCGTACATGGGAACGTCAGCAACAACAACGTAATCGTTTAGAGCTCGAACGTAGAAAGCAGCAACTTGACCAGCGTAACTGGGAACAGAATCGTAAAAATCAACAAGAGTGGGATCGTCGTAAAAACGAACTCGAACGTCAACGTCTAGAACAACAGCGTAAATACTCTGAAGCTGAACGTCGTAAACGTGCTGAACAAGATCGTCAAAAAGTCAGCAAAGAGCGTCAGCGCTTAGAAGAACAGCGCCGTAAAGCCAGTCAAGATCGTAGAAAACAAATTGAGCAAGAGCGCAAAAAAAATATTCAAGATTTAAGAAAGGCATCAGATCAACAACGTAAAGCGGCTGAAGAACGTCGTCGCGCGTGGGAAAATCGCCGTTAATTGTTGTTTTTGCAGATCGGTTAAAAGTAAAAAGCTCATCTACATGATGGGCTTTTTTTTCGTTCACTAAAAATAGAAAAGGTAAAAAAAGCAATAGAAAAAAAATAGACAGAAGAGGCATCCTATCTTCTGTCTATTCTTGACTGCCTGTTGTTACAGGTCAGAGAGCATGAAACAATCTTATTGCTGAACTGTAGGTTGTGGTGCAGATTGAACTTCAGCACCTTGAGCTGATGGATCTGCTTGAACCACAGCACCCGATTGCTCTGTTGTTACAGATGCTTCAGTTGCAGACGTTACTTGTGCGGTTTCTGGAGATTCTACAGTTTCTTGAGACGTACAACCTACCGCAGCTAAACCAAAACCTAAAACTGCAACAGCGAATAAACCAATTTTTTTCATCTTCATTATTTCCTTCATTGAATCATTAAAAGCAAAGCTCAACTTTGCCCGCGTCATAATGGAAAATAATTCTGTGAAGTTCCCACCTTCTAAGTTGTACTTTGTACGAGGCACGGTACAGCTTATGAAACGTTTTATTAATCAGGCAGTTTTCATTCATTTTGAGGCTTTACATCATTTATTTAACTCAAGTGCTTTGTTTTTTATTAATAAAATAAATATAAATAGTTTTAAATAAAGCGTGATCAGAGCTTTTGAATACAACAAAGACCAACAAAACTTGCAGCTCAGTTACTTAAGTGGCTGTTTTTATAAATTTCATGCAAAAAAAAGCCTGCTTATGAGAGAAGCAGGCCATGAAAAACACATTCGAAATAAATTCGGAAACTACAGCGATAGAATCTGAAACAAAGAATACTGTGCTGATCATTTTTTGTGAAATATTTAATAAAACTGATACTAAGAGTTTTTATGTATAAATATTAACCACTATTTTTGAGGCAAAAAAAATGCTGATTCTTGGGAAATCAGCATGGAAAAGTGTTTCTAAAATCTAGAGGTAGTCACCATATCCCTCTCTCCAGTGGATATGGTCACTTCCGATAGATAAATTATGCAAATTTTCAGGCACAAAGAGAAACCGTTAAAATTTATGATGAAAATCTATAAATCCGATCAAAATGTGATTATACATTTAAATCAATAATTTATATTTTCATAGAATTTAATTTTGCAGTCGATATTTGGCTGAAAAACCATTTTTTTGAATAAAAAACTGCATTTAATCGCTGACTTCGCTTGAATTTTTATCCCCTGCCCCGATTTCTTCTATTAATCATGAATTCAAAACGCATGGCAGTTACGCATCGATGTCGTTTGAACGCACAGCTATAAGGACTGAACATGTTTAAGAACCCATTTAAACGGAGTAAATCAATGGCGACTGAGCAAAACCAAGACGCTCAAGATCTTCAACAAGAGCAAGCAGAACAGCAAACTCAAGCTGAAAACGAGCAAGCTGAAGTTTCAGTTGAAGATTTACAAGCACAAATCACCAATTTAGAAGAAAGCTTAAAACTTGAAAAAGCACGTACTGCAAATGCCGTATATGAAGCGCAAAAAAGTGTAGAGCGTATTCAACGCGAATCTGAAAAGCATAAAGACACTGTGCTGGAAAAATTTGCAAAACAATTGCTTGATTCGGTTGATAACCTTGAACGTGCCATCGCTGCGGCAGGTGATGAAAAATCAGGTTTATCTGAAGGTGTAGAACTTACACTGAAATCATTGCTCAGCACTTTAGAAAAATTTGGTGTGGTTGCTGTGGATACTGCAAATGGTTTCAATGCAGATCTTCACCAAGCTGTGGGCATCGATCCAAATGCCAAATCGAATGAAATCGGGACAGTATTGCAAAAAGGCTATAGCTTAAACGGTCGTCTATTACGTCCAGCTATGGTTATGGTTGGTGCATAAACCCAAATTTTCTGAGACGAATTAAAAATTTTAACTAATATTACTTGAAAATTTTTGATTGGCTCTCATATCGGATAACAAGTAAATCCCTTTTTATTTCCCTTTGAGAAAGGGAAGAGTTTGGGAATAAAAGAATTTTAGAGGAAACATCCAAATGGCGAAAATCATTGGTATTGACTTAGGTACTACAAACTCTTGCGTAGCAGTACTTGAAGGCGACAAAGTAAAAGTAATCGACAACGCTGAAGGCGCTCGTACAACTCCATCTATTATTGCGTATAAAGATGGCGAGATCCTTGTCGGTCAATCTGCTAAACGTCAAGCAGTGACTAACCCTAAAAACACATTATTTGCAATCAAACGTTTGATCGGTCGTAAGTACCAAGACCAAGCTGTGCAAAAAGATATCGGCCTTGTACCTTACAAAATCATCAAAGCTGACAATGGCGATGCTTGGGTTGACGTAAACGACAAGAAACTTGCACCACAACAAATCTCTGCTGAAATCTTGAAAAAGATGAAAAAAACAGCTGAAGACTACCTTGGTGAAACAGTAACTGAAGCGGTAATTACTGTTCCTGCGTACTTTAACGATGCTCAACGTCAAGCAACGAAAGATGCAGGTAAAATTGCTGGTTTAGATGTTAAACGTATCATCAACGAACCAACGGCTGCTGCACTTGCGTTCGGTATGGACAAAAAAGAAGGCGACCGTAAAGTTGCGGTTTACGACTTAGGTGGTGGTACTTTCGACGTATCAATCATTGAAATCGCTGATCTTGATGGCGACCAACAAATCGAAGTATTGTCTACAAACGGTGATACATTCCTTGGTGGTGAAGACTTCGATAATGCATTAATTGAATACTTGGTTGAAGAGTTCAAGAAAGAACAAAGCGTAAACTTGAAACAAGATCCTCTTGCACTTCAACGTTTAAAAGAAGCTGCTGAAAAAGCAAAAATCGAGCTTTCTTCTTCGAATGCAACAGAAATCAACCTTCCATACATCACAGCAGATGCGACTGGTCCTAAACACTTAGTGATCAACGTGACTCGCTCTAAACTTGAAGGTTTAGTTGCTGAATTGGTTGCTCGTACAATTGAACCATGTAAGATTGCACTTAAAGATGCCGGTCTTTCAACCTCTGACATCTCTGACGTAATCTTGGTGGGTGGTCAGTCTCGTATGCCACTTGTACAACAAAAAGTACAAGAGTTCTTCGGCCGTGAGCCACGTAAAGACGTGAACCCAGATGAAGCTGTAGCGATGGGTGCTGCGATTCAAGGTGCAGTACTTTCAGGTGATAAAACTGACGTACTTCTTCTTGACGTAACTCCATTGACTCTTGGTATCGAAACAATGGGTGGCGTGTTAACAGCAATCATCGAGAAAAACACCACGATTCCTGCGAAGAAATCTCAAGTGTTCTCAACTGCTGCTGACAACCAACCTGCTGTAGACATTTCAGTTTACCAAGGTGAACGTAAAATGGCTCAACAAAACAAATTGTTGGGTAACTTCCAATTAGGCGATATTCCACCTGCTCCACGTGGTGTACCACAAATTGAAGTATCATTTGACATCAACGCTGATGGTATCTTGAAAGTATCTGCAAAAGATAAGAGCACAGGTAAAGAGCAATCAATTCAAATTAAAGCTAACTCTGGTTTGAGCGATGCTGAAATTGAAGCGATGATCAAAGATGCTGAAGCGAATGCTGAAGAAGATCGTAAATTTGAAGAATTAGCGAAAGCACGTAACGAAGCTGATGCACTTGTTTCTTCTGCTCAAAAAGCAGTAAAAGATCTTGGCGAACAGGTAACTGCTGATGAGAAATCTGCAATCGATGCTGCTGTAGCTGAGCTCGAAGCAGCGACTAAAGAAAACGATGTAGATGCAATCAAATCGAAAACTGAAGCACTTCAAAACATCATTATGCCGATCACTCAACGTGCTTATGAAGCTGCACAAGGTCAAGGCGGTGCTGAAGGTTTTGATCCTAACGCTTTCCAAGGCGCTGAAGGTCAAGCTCAAAAAGCAGATGACGGCGTTGTAGATGCTGAGTTCACTGAAGTGAAAGATGACAAAAAATAATTTGTCGCTTTAACTGAGTCTTTCAAAGCTCAAAAAGACCGCGCGAAAGCGCGGTTTTTTTTGTGGATGATTTTATCTGCATCAGGCAATATTCAAATAACACGCAAACGTTCAAACAGCCACATTCTTCTCGACTCACCATCAATCTAAACTTAGATTTGCATAGCGCTAAATTTCAGTTAAATTAATGTAAAATAATCAAGTTTTGCGATGCTATGCGTTTGATTTTAATTATTGTTGTCATCGTTTTGAGTACTTGGTGGATCTATCAAACCAAGCAGCATCCTCAACTGAAATTTAATTCAATTTCAGATCGACTTTTACACCCTCTCGATACCCGACTGCGTTATCGGGTTGCTGATGTCGATCCGCGTTTTGGATTAAGCCAACAACAAGTCATTCAACTTAGCGAAGAAGCCGCAGAGATATGGCATAAAGGAATACTCAAACCGTTATTTATCTATGACCCAAATGCACAACTGGCGATCCATCTAATTTATGATGATCGCCAAGAACAATACAATGCCTATAAGCAAGTCCAAAAGACCTTAGCTGCAGATAAAGCCCGTAATGATTTATATGCCGAGAACTTAACAAATTCGAGAAAAGGTCTGGAGATGAATGAGCAACAGCTCCGATCAAAACAAGCCATGATCCGTGCGGAAATCGCACAGCTGTCGCAAGAACGTATGAGTTGGAGCCGAATCGAGCATGCGCAAGGCCCCAATATGCAACGCGTTGAAAGAGAACTTGCGCAAGTCAAAGCACAAGCGATGCAATTAGACCAAGAAATAAATCGATTTAATCAGCAAAATGATCAATTTAACCAACAAGTCTCAAGCTATAACCAGCAAATCGATCAATATAATGCAGGCGTGATACAAGCCAGTCAGCGCTTTCCTGCACGAGAGTTTCATAAAGGTGTCTTTATGGGGGATCAGATTCAGATTTATCAATTTGATGCCGAAGATGATTTACGCCTCACCCTTGCCCACGAACTCGGACATGCTCTCGGCTTATCTCACCATAATGACCCTGCTGCATTAATGTACCCAATCTTAGGTGCGCAACAATTAGAAAACTTTAAACTGATGCCAGCAGACCAAGGCTTACTATATTATCGTTAGAATACCCTGAGCAAAAAAAACCATACAATTTATAAGGATATTGCAGGATTCACCAACAAAAATCAGCATTTCATGTTATTGTTGATCTGCAATAATTCCCTTATATCAATGACATCTTCCGTGGAGAGCAATGTGAGTTACTACCATATCTTAATTGAAGTGAATGACCACATCAGCACGATTGAACAAACCCGTGATATTGAGCTTTTTGATATTACCGAAATTCAACCTTATCTCCATGCGGTACTTTTACCATTTTTTAATGAGCAACTCATTGAACTCGAAGACGAAAATCTTGAGTTTAAAGATGTCTTGCATTTACAAGTCAAACAAACCCTTTTGCCGATCCGTGACCTCATCGAAGAAGAGCAACGCCTGCTTCCGAGTGATACCGATGTCACCATTACAGCTTATGAAATTTTTAATAATTATCAATTGAGTCAAGACGTGACTACAGTGATTTTAGATCTGTTAGAAGCGCTTAAATTTGAAGCCTAATATCGATTTTAAACATTAAAAAAGCCCTCAAAATGAGGGCTTTTTTATGGCTCAATTCATCATCGTGATTAGATCGAGAATGAAGATCCACATCCACACGTGGTTGTCGCATTCGGGTTTTGTACCACAAAACGAGAACCTTCAAGACCTTCAATATAGTCGACTGTTGAACCAACTAAATATTGATAGCTAAGTGAATCCACCAACATTTTCACGTCTTCATTGATAAATTCAGCATCATCTTCGTTTTGGCTTTCTGCAAAATTAAATCCATATGAGAAACCTGAACAACCACCACCAGTCACATATACACGTAACATGAGGTCTTGATTACCTTCACTGTCACGCAATTGGCGTACTTTATTGGCAGCATTGTCAGTCAGCACAAGTGCTTGAGCATTCATGATGGATTCCTCTGAGTCATTGGGGTGTCTTTAAAAAGAAAAGACCATATTTCAAGTATAACATACTCAATATATGGTCAGTCTTCACAGTTTAAAGTTAAATCAGAGTATTTTTCTCAAGATTCATTTAAAACTTATTTATAGTTTTCTTCCTGTAATGCGCATTCGAAGTTTTTCGGGTCTTGTTTACAGCGGAATTGCCATAATAATTTCATCATTCGCTTGTCGTAGATACCACGTTTAGTCAAATCAATACGCGCTTCACGCATCATTTTTTGATAACCAGCTTTGTCTGCAGTGGGAACATCCATCCAATATTTAGCTGGAATTTCTGACTTCATTTTGCCTAAAATCGTGAATGCACGAGGTAATTGTGTTTTGACCCAATCACGTGATTTTTGCCCATAACCTGCTGGGAATTTATCTGGGCGAATAATGATATTTCCCGTGACTTGTAAAATTGGATAATTGACGATTGCGCCTTTGCTGCCTAAACCTTTGTGTAATTCTAATGGTTTGAACACAGCTGCAGGAGCACCAATAATATCCACCTGACCATTGTTAAATTTAGCGCCAAAATTGGTTACATCGGCACTGACCGCTTGAGCCCCGACCTGCTGCACCATAATTTTCTGCGCTTCATCATAATCAAGCACCGCAATTTTTTTACCTGCGGCTTTAGCGACAGTATTGATACTACGATCATTCACCAACAGGTAGGCATCACCAACAGGTATCACACCTGCCACTTCATATTTACTATTGACCATGCTTTTAGCAAACGTTGGACTCGCAAGACCTTGCATAATTTTTACGGCCAATTTCAAATCTGGAATTGCACCAATCGCATCTAAAGAACCGGTAAAATTGTTGAATTGGCGGCCACGCATACCGGTGACGCTGATCCCATCACATTTCCCCGCTTTAAAGTCTTCCGCAATCACTGCTTCATTTTGACCGACGCGGAGCTCAATGTCTGCGCCCCAGTTTTTTGCTGCCAATTGATAATCTTTCATCAGGGTAAAAACATCACCATTTTTACCCACCAAATCAAATACACACACCACTTGCTTCGCTTGAGCTACGCCAGTCACCGCCATTAATGCAGCAGCAACGCTCAATGCCTTTGTCCATTGTTTCATACTGACTTTCCTTGTTTTTTTACTGTTTTTGTTTTTAACCATTTTTTAATTTTGGGTCATGCTGAGTTCGATTCAATTGACTCACAGCCCTCGATTTTAATTTAGATTACCTGAATATTTTGCTGACTCAATGGCGAGAATGACCTGTAAATTTGCAAAAAAAAGCCTGGATAAATCCAGACTTTTTTCTTTAAATATCAGTTTATTCGCCGCTAAGTGAACATTCAAAATTGGCTTTATCGACAGAACAACGTGCCTTTTTCAATACTGACATCATGCCCGCATCATAAATGCCACGTTTCGTCATATCCATACGACCTTCACGCAATAATTTTTGATATTTGGTTTTATCTTCTGCACTTAAGTTAAGTTTATATTTCGCAGGAATACCCGCCTCTAAACGGTTAATCATCGCAATACTCTTCGGTAAATGTTTCACAAACCAATCACGAGATTTTTGACCAAAGCCTGCTGGGAACTGATCAGGACGAATAATAAAGTCCGCGGTCACTTGTAAAACTGGGAAGTTAAACATCGCACCATTGGTACCTAAACCCTTATAAATCTCTAATGGTTTGTAGGCATACGCAGGCGCACCCACCATATCGACCTGACCATTATTAAACTTCGCCACAAAGTTAGATACATCTGAAACCACAGCTTGAGCGCCGACACGTTGCACCATAATTTTTTGTGCTTCGTCATAGCCTAATACTGCAAACTTTTTACCTGCTGCTTTTTCAATTGAGTCAATTTTTTTGTCTTTGACAAAGATGAATGCTGAACCCAGTGGAGCAATACCCGCCACTTCGTATTTCTTACCACCTAGGTTGCTGACCATTTTTGCAGCATTACGTTGGTCTAATGCAAAGGTAATCGCACGTTGCGCAATTGCATTGCTCGGTGCGCCACCAAGCGCATCAATCGAACCTGCAAATTTATTGTATTGACGAGCACGCATTGCCGTCATAAATACGCCATCACATTTACCCGCTTTAAAATCATTGTCGGCTACTGCTTCATCTTGACGCGGAATTAAGTTAATTTCAGCACCCCAGCCTTTTGCTGCAAGCGCCCATTCCTGAGCCATTTGGTATGACTCACCTGACTTACCCAGTAAGTCAAATACACAGATATCTACTTTTGCTGCCTGAGCTGAACCAGCAAAGCCAATTGCAGCAAATGTAGCCAATGATAGGAGCGTTTTTTTCATTCTATTTTCCTTTCAAATCTTTTTATGGTTCAGAGGTGTCCTTACACAACGCCGATATTAAGCAAGTTAATTTAAAAAAAATAGAGCATTTACTCCATTTATTTATGTCATTTTGGCACATTCTGTTTTTTTGTGATTAATATCACTTTTTTATTTAAGGCAAAATTATAAATATAATCATCATGTTGTATGCAAAAAAGGCTTTTTGCATTTACAGCCTTTTTATGAAACTTTACAAAGAAATACAGAAAAAAGCTTATTCACCCGCCACTGAACACTCAAAATTGGTTCGCTCAATCGTACAACGTGCTTTTTTCAGTACCGTCATCATGGTGGAGTCGTAGATTCCTTGTTTGGTTAAATCCATCCGTCCTTCACGCAAAATTTTCTGATATTTCAACTGATCATCTTTGCTGAGATTCATCTTATATTTGGCAGGAATTTCAGCTTCCATGCGTTTTACCATGGCAAAACTTTTCGGTAATTGTTTAACGAACCATTGCCGAGAGGGTTCAGCAAAACCATCTGGGAATTTATTGTTACGAATAATCAGGTCTGCCGTGACATTCACCACAGGAAAATTAACCATCGCCCCAGTAGTGCCTAAGCCTTTTGAAATTTCGAGTGGCTTAAAGGCATAAGCCGGCGCAGCCACAATTTCAACTTCGGCCTGATTAAACTTGCGAATAAAATTGGAAATTTCCGACATGACTGGCACAGCGCCGACACGGTCGACCATCTCTTTTTGCGCATAGTCATAATGCAAAATGGCAAATTTTTTACCTTCAGCTTTTTCTAAATTATTGATATTGCGATCACGGACAAAAATATAGGCTGAACCAATTTGCCCAATCCCTGCCACTTCATAACTATCTTTACCTGAATTGGTAATCAGTCGCTTACTGTTCCGCTTATCTAAGACATAGGTAATGGCTTTTTGTGCGATGGTATTGTTCGGTACACCGCCAATGGCATCAATCGAACCAGCAAATTTGTTATACGCACGTGCCCGCATCGAGGTCATATAAAATGCGTCACATTTCCCTTCTTTAAAATCTTTATCGACTTTGGATTCATCTTGATATGAAATCAGTTGAACTTGTGCTCCCCATGCCTTACTGGCCAGAGACCACTCTTCCATTAGCTTATAAGATTCCCCCGCTTTTCCAAGTAAATCGAACACACAAACCTTCTGATTGGCATAGCTTTGTGCAGACATCACACCTGAAAGAAGCGATAAAATTAAAATTCCTTTTCTCATTTCTTATATTTCCAATATGTTTTATTAATCCATTTAAAACAACAACTTGAAATATTTTTTTAATACTAAAGCCCGTTCAATATACCTAAATACGTGGAATCTGTCACATTTTTTCAGATGGTTGCGATGCTTTGTTTTTTCTTTTGCAAAGCCATCCATTAGAATAGCCCCACATTCTTCTTGTTTAGTTAGTTCCATGATTCAGTTAGACCAACTTTCCATTCGTCGCGGTGGGCGTGTTTTATTTCAAAAAGCATCTATGCAATTGCATCCAGGCTGGAAAATCGGCTTAACTGGTGTAAATGGTGCGGGTAAATCGACTCTTTTTTCTGCGCTTTTAGGTGGAATGGAATCTGATGGTGGTTCATTAACACGTCCTGCAGTATGGACCGTCGCGCATATGGCGCAAGAAATCAAAGCACTCGATATGAAAGCGATTGATTTCGTTCTATCAGGCGATGAAGAATATTGGGATATACAACATAAACTTGAACATCCAGAACAATTAGACAATGAAGCGCTGGCACACTTATATGGCCGATTTGATGAAATCCATGGCTATACAGCTCCATCCAAAGCCTCACAACTGATGGCTGGCCTAGGTTTCTTTGAACATCAGTCCCAACTCAATGTTTCAAGCTTTTCTGGTGGTTGGCGTATGCGTTTAAACCTTGCGCGTACCCTAATGAGCCGTTCAGACCTATTATTACTCGATGAACCAACAAACCACTTAGACTTAGATGCGATTTTGTGGTTAGAAGATTGGTTAAAAGCTTACGAAGGCACACTGATCTTAATTTCACATGACCGTGATTTCTTAGATGCGGTGACTGATCATATTTTACATATTGAAAATCAAGAGCTGACGCTTTACACCGGCAACTATTCGACCTTTGAACGCACCCGTTCTGAGCGCTTGGCACAACAGCAACAAGCCTATGAAAAACAACTCGAAACCCGTGCGCATCTCCAAAAATTTATTGACCGTTTTAAAGCTAAAGCCACTAAAGCTAAGCAGGCTCAAAGTCGTATTAAACAATTAGAACGCATGCAGGAACTTTCTGCTGCACATGTCGATACGCCATTTACCTTTAGTTTCCGTGAGCCAACCAAAATGAGCTCACCACTGTTACAAATGGAACATGTCGACATTGGCTATGGTGACAAACTGATTGCCACCAATGTGAATTTACAGATTACCCCAAACAGTCGTATTGGTTTACTGGGAATGAATGGTGCAGGTAAATCAACCTTAATTAAATCCTTGGTTGGAGACCTTCCCTTATTACAAGGGACACGCAAAGCCTCGGAACTGTTGAATATTGGCTATTTTGCGCAGCATCAAATGGATGCTTTAGATGGCAATGCCAGCCCTATGTTGCAATTATCTCGAATTGCTGACAAAAAAATCAGTGAAGCTGCATTACGTTCATTCTTAGGTAGCTTTGGTTTTAGTGGCGAACGCATGGATACGCCAAGTGAAGGCTTTTCAGGCGGTGAACGAGCACGATTGGCTTTGGCTTTGATTGTTTGGCAGCGCCCCAATGTTTTAATTCTAGATGAACCGACCAACCATTTAGACCTTGATATGCGTCATGCCCTGACTATGGCATTACAAGACTTTGAAGGCGCTGTGGTTTTGGTTTCGCATGAACGTCAATTGATTGCTAGTGTTTGTGACGAATTATTGTTGGTACATCATGGAAAATGTCGCGAATTTGATGGTGACCTCGTGGCTTATGCCGATTGGCTGCGTCAAGCACGGATTGACATGATGAAAAATAGTCAACAAGCCCCGACTCCCATCAAATCTCAAGTTGAAACTAAACCGACGATTTCCAAAGTCGATAAAGAAGCGCAGCGCAAAGAAGCTGCACGTCAGCGTGAATTGACCCGCCCGATTCGTAAAAACATTGAAAAAAATGAAGCGCAAATCAGCAAAATTCAGCCACGCTTAAACGAAATCGAGGAATTATTAGCAGACAGTGCTTTATATGAAGCCAGTCGTAAAGATGACTTACTAAAACTGATGAATGAGCAAACAGAGTTAAAAGCCAAACTCGAATCTGTCGAAGAGCAAATGCTTGAATTAATGATGGAATTAGAAGAAATGGAAAGTAGTTTTGAGGCTTAATTTAAAAAGCAAAACCCTAGATTTGCATTATTAAGAAAACCTAACTTAAGCTCAAAAAATCAATCGCCGTGAAATTTAAATGTTCCACGGCGATTTTTTATTTATACTTCATAATAATAATCACACTATAAATCTAAAAAATATTCAAAAAATCGAAAGTTCCTAGCCAGCTAGTTATTGCATCGTTAAGGCATTTTTATTCGGGAAGAAACTAAAAATTGAGCGATCGCTTTTACCCTAATTTTGTAAATGAATTCAAAAAAATATACTTCACATCAAACTCATTACCACAGTTATCCACAAAAGCCACTTTTAAATTCAAATCTTGGTTTTAAATTCATTTTTATTTTTTAAATTCAAAACATCGAACCACTTTTTTGTGGATAAATATTTTTAAATGATATTATCCACAATTATAAATAACTTTGATGTTGAACACTATTAAATGTGAAAATTCACAAAACTTATCCACATTTATAAGATGGATGTGTTTTATCTCTACTGACTACATCAATTTAAACTTTTTATTGTTTAAGATAAGGCAGAAGGATGGGCTTTTTTTGCCTTTAAAAAGCGTAATTCTTGTATTTTCCAGCTTTGATCAAAATGCCAGATTTCCTGTATTTGCTGCTGTGTTTCAGCTAAACCAATTAAAATTTTGCACTCCGTTTGGTCACGATTAAACTCATATTCTTCAAATTCTACGTCTGGTTTTTGTGGTTTCCAAACCCCATTTTTCACTGCATGTGCAATACGTTCATAGCGGACATAATTACTTTCGACACGCCCGTCTTGCTCATAAACCACCTTAAAGTGCTCATCTTCGTATTCGGCTAAAACAGTATAATTTCCGGTAAAAAATGCATTTACCCAGATGTCACGAATGTGTTCAAGTTGATTGTCCATCATATATAGACCTCTTATTTTTAGCTGCTAAGTTCAAATAGATTTGAGCTTAGCATCAGAATAAGTCAATTTTATAAAACACAAATTGGCGATTTAATATTCAATTTTATTTAAGATAGCACAAAAAAAAGCACTCCGAAGAGTGCTTTTTTGAATGATTCTGTAATCAGAATTTAGGCATCAATATCCGCATTTAACGCATTTTCTTCAATGAAAGCACGACGTGGTTCCACATCATCACCCATCAAGCAAGAGAACATACGATCAGCTTCAATCGCATCCTGTACCGTTACTTGCAGCATGTTACGGTTCTCAGGATCCATCGTAGTTTCCCAAAGCTGTTCAGCATTCATCTCACCCAAACCTTTATAGCGCTGAATCATCATGCCACGGCGTGAGTCTTGTAGGATGTTTTGCCAAACCTGATGGAAGCTACTCACTGGAATTTTGCGCTCGCCTTTTTGCAGGTAAGCACCTTCTTCCAATAATGTGAACCAACTCTTCGAATTTTTGAGCAAACGCGCATATTCACCTGAACCCAATAGACCTGAATCTAACAAGTATTGGTGCGGTAAGTTATGAACATAGATGGTAATACGCGGGAAATAGGTCGCTGACTTATTGCCTTCGGTATCTTCATGCTCAAACGTTTCTAAGCTTAATTCAGGACGTAAGCTAGGCTGAGTTTTCTCAATATTGGCACGTAGCTGCTCCCCCCAAGTCTGTACATAGTCTTGGTTATTTGCTTGATCTAACTTAAAGCCTTCTACTGCCAATAAACCATCCAACACACTTGCAGGATAACGTACAGTCAGACGATGCAAACTCTTTTGAGAGGTTTGATAATCCGCAATCACACCCGCTAAAGCCTCACCACGAATGGCTGGTGCTTCTGCACTGATGTGTAATTCAAGCTCATCAATTGCATTTGAAATCAGGTAAGTCTCAAGCGCATCATTATCTTTGATGTACTGTTCTTGCTTGCCTTTTTTCAGCTTATACAACGGTGGCTGTGCAATATAAATATATCCACGTTCCACAAGTTCTGGCATTTGACGGAAGAAGAAGGTCAACAGTAGCGTACGAATGTGCGAACCATCGACGTCAGCATCGGTCATGATGATGATTTTGTGATAACGCAGTTTATCTGGGTTATATTCCTCACGGCCAATACCACAACCTAAAGCAGTAATCAGTGTTCCCACTTCTTGTGAAGAAATCATCTTGTCAAAACGTGCACGTTCCACGTTGAGGATTTTACCTTTCAGCGGCAAAATCGCTTGCATCTTACGGTTACGGCCTTGTTTTGCAGAACCGCCCGCAGAGTCACCTTCGACTAAGTAAAGTTCAGACAATGCAGGATCTTTTTCCTGACAATCGGCCAATTTACCTGGCAAACCAGCAATATCCAGCGCACTCTTACGACGTGTCATTTCACGTGCTTTACGTGCTGCATCACGCGCACGTGCTGCATCAATAATCTTGCCTGCAATCGATTTAGCGGCTTGTGGGTTCTCTAAAAGATATTCAGAGAACGATTTATTCATGGCTTGCTCAACCGCAGTTTTCACTTCGCTCGACACCAATTTTTCTTTGGTTTGCGAAGAGAATTTTGGATCAGGCACTTTCACCGAAACAATCGCAGTTAAACCTTCACGTGCATCATCACCAGAAACCGCCACTTTCTCTTTTTTGAGTAAGTTTTCGCTTTCCATGTAGCTGTTTAAGCCACGGGTTAATGCAGCACGGAAACCCGCTAAATGCGTACCGCCATCTTTTTGTGGAATGTTGTTGGTAAAGCAACGAACATTTTCCTGATAAGAATCGTTCCACTGCAATGCAACTTCTACACCAATGCCATTATCCGCTTGAGTGGTAAAATGGAAGATATCATTCAGATGAGTTTTGCCTTGGTTGATATATTTCACAAACTCAGACAAACCACCTTCATAGTCATAAACGTGCTCTAAATTGATACGTTCGTCACGTAGCACAATTCGCACACCTGCATTCAGGAACGATAATTCACGTAAACGACGCGCCAAAATATCGACATTAAAAATCGTTTGACTGAAGGTTTCAGCACTTGGCCAGAAACGTACACGTGTACCTGTACGATCTGTCTCACCCACCACTTTTAATGGATACACGGAATCACCGTGTTTATATTCTTGCTGGTGGATTTGACCTGCACGATGAATGGTTAATTCGAGCTTGCTTGAAAGCGCATTCACCACGGATACACCTACACCGTGTAGACCGCCTGAAACTTTATAGCTGTTATCGTCAAATTTACCGCCCGCATGCAGAATCGTCAAAATCACTTCTGCTGCAGAAACACCTTCTTCTGGGTGAATGTCGGTAGGAATACCACGACCGTTATCCGATACGCTTACAGATTCATCTTCATGAATGGTTACATTGATCTCGTCACAATGACCTGCCAACGCTTCATCAATTGAGTTATCGACAACTTCAAACACCATGTGGTGTAGGCCAGTACCATCGTCAGTATCACCAATATACATGCCCGGACGCTTACGTACAGCGTCTAGACCACGTAATACTTTGATGCTAGAGGAATCATAAGCTTTTTCTATGGTTTGTTCTGTTTGAGAAGCAGCTTGATCTTCTGAACTCATGGTTTCTCCCTAGTGAAAAATAGGTCTATCCAAAGGTGGTATTTCATTGCACAACAGCCTGCACCGTACCATTTTCAACTTTGAATAATTGATAAGAAATAGATAAATCATGTAAGTGTTTTTGCACTGAATCATGGTCTAAAGTGGTAATAAAAACTTGACTACCAAGATGGCTTAAACGCTCAATTAAACGCTGTTGTGCGGTTAAATCTAATTCTGCTGTCAGATCATCTAATAATACCACAGTTTCCTTATTACAAGCATGTAGCATTGCAATCTGTGACAGTTTTAACGCCATGATCAATAACTTTTTTTGCCCACGAGAGAGTACAACATCTGCATCCCCCATAGCGGTTTTTAACCTTAAATCTGCACGGTGTGGACCATACTCGGTATAGCCACGCTCGCAGTCTTTAAAATGCTGATTGGTCAGATCATTCAACAGCCCTGTTTCGGCATGAAAGCCTGCATTGTATTCCAGTGTCACTGTTAAATCAGGCAATAAGGCTTCTAGATCTTGTTGAAAATATCGAATCCACTGTTCCACCACATTACTGCGCAGACTATGCAAGATCTCACCATAGTCACTGAGCATTTTGTTCCACGGTTCTAAGTCAGACAAACTCAAATGACGTCGTGATTTCAGCAAACTATTCCGCTGTTTTAATGCCCGCGCATAATATTGCCATGCATGGTAAAACTCCGGTTCCACGTGGAACATCAACCAATCTAAAAGTTGACGTCGTGGCTTCGCACCATGATCAATAATATCGGTACTTTGTGGGTCGATGAGTTGTAGTGGTAAAATCTTAGCCAACTGCCCTTGTGTCCCCACAAGGTCGCCATTGACTTTAATCACTTGCTCGCCCGACTGCATTTTTTGCATACCAATGCGGTCTGTTGCAGACTGCGCAAAGACAACAGCGTCAGGGCTATTATTTTGAATATAGTTTTTCGGAATATGGGTTCGAAAAGAACGGCCGGTTGCCAGCAAATGTACTGCTTCTAATACAGAAGTTTTGCCAGAACCATTTTGCCCATAAAAGACATTAAACGGCTGCAACCCAGAGAGTGCAACCGTCTTTAAATTTCGAACACGTTCTACATGTAAACGCGTGATATGCATAATAATTGAGACGTCAGTCCAAATTAAACACGCATTGGCATCACAACATAGGTTTGATCTTGTTGTTGTGGATCTTGTACCAATACAGATTGGTTGGCTTCTGTCATGGTCATTGCAACATCATCACCATCCAACACATTCAGAACTTCCAATAAGTACTGTGCATTGAATGACATTTCCATCGGTGCATCAGCATATTGAATCGCGAGATCTTCGATCGCTTCATCTTGTTCAGGGTTATTGGCACGAAGTTGTAAAGTGTCCGCATCAAACTTCAAGAATACGCCGCGCAATTTTTCATTACTTAAAATCGCCACACGTTGTAGTGATTGTTTAAATACATCATGTGCAATGCGCACATTTTTATCACCACCACGTGGAATCACACGGCGGTAGTCAGGGAATTTACCATCGATCAATTTTGTGGTGAAACGTACGGTAATATCACCCTGCTCTTTATCACGGCTGGCAATGGTAATCGTTACATTTAATAATTCACGACCAATTAACAACGATAATTGCTCGTCTTCAACACTCAATAGACGCTGCAATTCACCTACAGCTTTACGTGGAACAATCGCTTGCATTGCTTGTGTCGCATTCGAGCTTGCCGCTGTTTCACACATCGCCAAACGGTGACCATCGGTCGTTACTGCACGCAATTGATTTTCATCAATTTCAAGCAAAGTACCTGTCAAATAGAAACGCACATCTTGAACCGCCATGGCAAAAGATGTTTTCTCAAATAAACGCTTTAACTCACGCTGAGTCACACCGACTTGAGTGCCTTGAGTATTTTCAGTGGTTAATAATGGATAGTCTTCTGCAGGCAAAGTACCCAATACAAAACGACTGTTTCCAGATTTTAAAATACAACGTTGATCTTCAGTAATTTGCAAATCAATCAATGCCGCTGACGGTAATGATTTACAGATATCCATCAATTTACGTGCAGGAACAGTCGTCACACCTGCTTGTAAACATGCACCTTCAGTAAGTGATGTGCTTGCAACCAGTTCCACTTCAAGATCCGACCCCGTAATGGTCAAAGCTTGCTCTGTTACCTGTACTTTTACATTGGATAAAATATTTAAGGTATGGCGACGTTCAACCGCTCCTACGACATGTGATAGAACATTCAGTAAGCTTTCTTTCGCGATTTTTAAACGCACGATACATTCCTCTAAAAACTGAAGACAGACAAAATAAATTAATTTTTTAGCAGTGTACTATGCGGCAGAATATACCGCATTGCAAGAACAGAATTTGAACGAAAAGACTTAACTTTGCAGCAGACGTTGCAAGTTTTTATAGTCCTCATTGAAGATTGGATCTTCTTCACGCAGGCTTTGTACTTTTTCACAGGCATGCATCACAGTACTGTGGTCACGATTACCAAAAGCCATACCAATTTCAGGAAAACTATCCCCTGTCAGCTCACGTGCTAGCCCCATAGCCAACTGACGTGGACGTGCATAAATGCGTGTACGTTTTGGACCAATCAATTCTTTCAGTGGAATACGGAAATATTCACTCACCACACGCTGAATATTTTCCGTGCTGATGGTGCGCGCACGAATTGCCAACACATCTTTTAACGATTCACGCACCACATCTAGATCGATTGGGGTGCCTTTAAAACGAGAAATGGCTACGACTTTATTCAGCGCACCTTCTAGTTCACGGACATTGGCAACCACTTGTTGAGCAATAAACAACGCACAATTCCGTGGAAGTTCCACCCCATTGCTTTCCGCTTTTTTCAGTAAAATTTCAATACGGGTTTCAATATCAGGCGGTTCAACACCCACCGATAAGCCCCACGAAAAACGTGAAACCAAACGTGGATCAAGTTCAGTCAGTTCTTTTGGATAACGATCTGAGGTTAAAATGATTTGCTTAGATTCATCTAATAACGCGTTGAAGGTATAGAAAAACTCAACCAAGCTGGCCTCTTTACCCGCCAACAAATGAATATCATCCACCAATAACAAATCTAACGAACGACAGTTTTTCTTAAATTCCTCGACCTTACCTTGCTGTAACGAGCTCACAAAGTCTTGTACAAAACTTTCAGCCGTCATGTACATCACACGTGCATTCGGCTTCGCTTGCAATAATGCATTACCTACGGCTTGCATTAAATGGGTTTTACCTAAACCAGTCGGTCCATATAAAAATAACGGGTTATGTTGCGAAGCACCGGGCTGCGTCAAGACTTTACGACAGGTTTCTGCCGCCATCTGATTGGAACGACCTTCAACAAACAAGGAAAAGGTAAATAATGGGTTAAGCTGACGCTTACGGTTATTTTTTGAAGACGTCTCTTCTTTTTCTTTTTTAGGACGTGTTGGTGCCGACACTTGTGGCGTTGACTCTAATGCTGCGGTGGTTGTTGCAGGTTGCTCAGCTGCAGATAAAATTGCACCAGGCCGTGAATCGACCAAAATCTCGACTTTACGTACCCGACCTTCAGACAACTGTTCCGCTAAAATTGAAATCAGTTCTAAATGGTGCTCTTGAATATAGCGTGTCCAATACGGATTCGGTGCGTAGAGTTTTAGACTATCACCTGCATCTTCTGCCACCAGTGGGCGTATCCACATTGTATAGACATTTCCTGAAAGCTCTTGTCGCAAGCGAGTTAAGCAGTCTGTCCAAAGCATGTGAAACCCCTATTTCAGTCCATTGTACGTAAAAAAATAATTCAACCCCGCCTAAGCGGGCAGCCATTCTAACCATCTTATCCACATCTGTCATGAACAAATCAGTCGAAATCGATCAAAAAAACGCAAATTGAGTTTAAATTTAAATTTAAATCACGTGTGGATAAGTTTATCCGCAAGCTGTGGATAAATTGTAGCACAAAGTTATCCACAAACTATCAAAATTATAAAAACATCGTTATCCACAATGTAATTATTTGTTTTTTAAATCTAAAAATACGTTTTCCACAGAAAATATCAACACTAATAGTAATAAATTTAAATTTTAAAATTTGAATTTATTTATAAGATCGACCCATTCTGGGGATAACTTGATGGTTGGTTTAAATTCAAATTTAAATTTATAAAAACCAATTCACAAATTTGAGATTGTGGATAAATCTGTGAGTAAACTTGAAGATAACTTAAATAATTAATATATACAATGATTTAGTTTGTGAATATTTTAATTTAAAACTTTCTGACTGATTTCTAATCCTTATATTATCTTGATATATCACAGCCTAGATTTTGAAAGAAAGCGTGTTTTTCATTGACAGCTCAAGCAATGAGCACTAAAATCGCGAACCTTTACTGAAAGATCATTTGTGGAGTTTCGATATGAAACGTACTTTCCAACCTTCTGAGTTGAAACGTAAACGCGTTCATGGTTTCCGTGCTCGCATGGCTACTAAAGCTGGCCGTCAAGTATTAGCGCGTCGTCGTGCAAAAGGTCGTCACAGCTTAACTGTTTAATTTCAGTTAAGACTGTCAAGACTTGGGTGTTATGACAACACTTTACGGCTTTAGCACAGATGTGCGAATACACTGTGCTGCCGATTATAAAAGTGTGTTCGATGGTGCGCTTTTTAAAGTGCATCAACCCCATTTCTTATTTCTAGCAAAAATCTCCGAACAGCCGAATAGCCGTTTGGGTATTGTTGTTGCTAAGAAAAAAGTGCGCCGCGCACATGAAAGAAATCGAGTAAAACGACTTGCACGCGAAAGTTTTCGCCTGCATCAACAGCAGTCTAATGTATTAGATATTGTCGTTATGCCAAAAATGGGCATAGAGGCGGTACCGAATGCAGAGTTGCATCAGCAATTACAATTTGCTTGGCAAAAATTGCAGCGCCTTGCAAATAAGCATAAAAAAATAGCTACCTCCCCACAAGCGTAGAGATGACCAATGGTTCGTTTGCTGCATTGGCTCATTCGTTTCTATCAGATTGCGATTAGTCCTTTATTGGGACCACGCTGTCGTTATATTCCAACATGTTCTCAATATTCTTTGGAAGCAGTCCATCAACATGGTGCTGTACGTGGAGTGTGTCTAGCTGTTCAGCGTATTTGCCGTTGTCATCCTTGGGGCGGTTCAGGCTATGATCCTGTTCCATCAAAAGCAATTCGTTTTATTTCATTTCAGCAAATAGATTCTCAAACGCTTCACGTTGCTGTACCCTTTCGTGAACGTTTATTGAACCAAAATCACTCTAACCACTTGGGGTAATACCTATGCAACAATGGGCCAGGATTGCAATTCTAGGGGCCATGTTTGTTGTCGCATATTTGCTCATTTTGGCTTGGCAGAAAGATTATGGAAATGCGGAACAAAAACCTCAGCAAAATGCTGCGGTGGTAACGCATGAAGTATCTGCCGATTTACCAAATGGCCAGACAGCTACGGCTGCTACTGATGTGCCGCAAGCAAATAATGCTGCTACACAACAAACAACAGATGCCACTGCACCTGTTAGTCAACAGTTAATTTCAGTACAAACTGACCTTTACCATCTTTGGATTAATCCAAAGGGTGGCGATATTGTTCGTATTGAATTACTCAATCATGACAAAAATAAAGACAGCGACGAACCGTTTGTAATGCTTGAAAGCGATGCAAAACGGACTTATGTTGCTCAGTCTGGCTTAATTGGTCTCAATGGCCCGGACAGCAATCCGAAAGGACGTCCGACGTATGAGATTGAAAAATCTTCATATACGTTAAATGACGCAAAAACTGTGAAGGGTAAAGATGGACAAACAGCAAAAGTTTTGTCAGTACCGATGGTTTATAAAACAGCAGATGGTGTAGAGGTTATTAAAACCTTTAACTTCACTGAAGGTGAATACCCTGTTGTCGTGAATCATAAAATCGTGAACCGCAGTGCTCAGAACTGGCAAGGTCAGATGTTTGGTCAGCTTAAACGCGACAACTCTGAAGATCCAGGCAAATCTGATCAAGGTATTTTCACTTTAGGTACATTCCTTGGTGGTGCATGGGGTTCGCCTGAAGAACATTACAACAAACTTAAATTTGCCAACTTCAATGAAGAAAAATTGAATGTTGAAGCAACTGGCGGTTGGGTTGCAATGGTTCAGCATTACTTCGTGAGTGCATGGATTCCTGGACAGATCAAATTAACGCAAGCCAATGGTCAACCCTACGCTGCGAAACTTGAGTCACGTAAATCTACCGATGATATGAACATTATTCAGTTCACATCGCCTGCAATCAATGTTCCTGCAGGAACTGTGGCAGAAGTAGATGCAACGTTCTATTCAGGTCCAAAAATTCAGTCTGAATTGAAAGATTTGGCTGTTGGTTTGAACCAAACTGTAGACTATGGTTGGTTATGGCCAATCGCGAAATTGTTGTTCTTAGGCCTACAATTCTTCCATGGTTTAGTGGGTAACTGGGGTTGGTCAATTATTTTATTGACGATTCTAGTGAAACTGATCTTGTGGCCATTGTCGTCGAAGAGCTACCGTTCTATGGCGAAAATGCGTGTGATTGCACCTGAAATGCAACGTATGAAAGAAGAGTTCGGTGAAGACCGTATGCGCTTCTCGCAAGAAATGATGGCATTGTACAAACGTGAACAAGTGAATCCACTGTCGGGTTGCTTGCCGTTATTGCTCCAAATGCCGATCTTCCTTGCTTTGTACTGGGTATTGATGGAGTCCGTTGAACTACGTCATGCGCCATGGTTAGGTTGGATTCAAGATTTATCTGCGATGGATCCATGGTTTATTTTGCCGCTATTAATGGGCTTAACCATGTTCATTCAGCAAAGTTTGAACCCACAACCGGCTGATCCAATGCAGGCGAAAGTCTTCAAAATCATGCCAGTGATCTTTACGGTATTTATGTTGTTCTTCCCTGCGGGCCTTGTGCTTTACTGGATCTGTAACAACAGTATTACTATTCTTCAACAAGGTTTGATTAACAAATCAGTTGAAAAAGACCGTTTAAAACGAGAAGCGGCTGACTCAGCAAACTAAGCATTGCTGATGGGCTGAATAAATCCGCTTAAGATGGTAATCTTAAGCGGATTTTTCTTTATCTGTCGTTTGAAAATTTTTAGGTGAATTTTATGTTAAACCGAACCACCATCGCAGCAATTGCCACACCGCCGGGTCGTGGTGGTGTCGGCGTGATTCGCCTGTCTGGTCCCAAATCTTATGCCATTGCAGAAGCATTAACGCAGAAATCCCTGCCTCAAGCTCGTTTTGCTGGTTTCCGTAAGTTTTATGATGCATCCAATGAAATCATGGATGAAGGTTTGGTGATTTGCTTTCCGAATCCGCACTCTTTTACGGGGGAGGATGTGGTGGAACTTCAAGGTCATGGCGGACCCGTTATTCAAAATGCATTATTGGCGCGGTTGCTAGAATTAGGTGCTATTGCTGCGAAAGCGGGCGAATTTTCGATGCGCGCCTTTGAAAATGGCAAAATGGACTTGGTGCAAGCCGAGGCGATTGCCGACTTGATTGATGCTACCTCGCAAGCGGCGGCACGTTCTGCGGTACGTTCATTACAAGGTGCCTTTTCGAGCAAGGTCAATACGGTGCTAGAAAAACTTATCCATTTGCGTTTGCATGTGGAAGCAGCGATTGATTTTCCTGAAGAAGAAATCGATTTTTTGGCAGATGGTAAGATTTTGGGCTTATTAGATGAAGTTGCAAGCTCGGTCCATGCTGTGCAGCAGTCTGCCCGTCAAGGTCAGCTACTGCGTGAAGGTCTACAAGTGGTGATTGCCGGCAAACCTAATGCAGGTAAGTCTTCTCTACTCAATGCTTTGGCGGGTGTGGAACGTGCGATTGTGACGGATATTGCCGGTACGACACGTGATGTCTTACATGAAAAAATCAGCCTCAATGGTTTGCCGATTACCTTGACCGATACCGCTGGTTTACGTGAAACCGGTGATATCGTCGAAAAAGAAGGGATTCGCCGCGCAATTAAAGAAATTGAGCAAGCTGACTTGTTACTTTTGGTCTATGACTTAAGTCAGGGTGAAGATCCACTACAATTGGCTCAAGCGTACTTCGCCGATCATATTGAACCGAAGCGTTTGATGCTGATTGGTAATAAATGCGATTTGACGGGATCTACCGCAGAAATGACCGATTTAAACGGTTTTCGACATATTCGTGTTTCGGCTAAACAAGAAACCGGCGTTCAAGCGCTTATTGATGCGATTACAGCGCATGCAGGCTTTCAACCAGAAGAAGATACCTTTATTGCTCGAACACGCCATTTAGACGCAATGAAGCGCACGCAGCGCTATCTTGCAGAAGCACGTGAGCAGTTGGTGGTTTATCATGCGGGTGAGTTGGTAGCCGAGTCTCTACGTTTGGCGCAAAATGCCTTAGGTGAAATTACGGGCGATTTCAGTGCGGATGATTTACTCGGCAAGATCTTCGGATCGTTTTGTATTGGTAAATAAATGCGCTAAAAATATGAAAAAAATCATGATTTGTTTTGCATGGATGCTTGCCGCTTGTTCTCAGGAGGAAGCGGCTTTAACGTAAGCGTCCGCTGAATCCCATACCAATTTTTAATTCGATTCAGGTTTCCAGCAGTGCGGCAGCAATTCTTCAATTTGGGTCACTTTGTGTGTCGGCAGCCTTTTCAGCACATCACTTAAATAGGCA
>NZ_VOZT01000047.1:0-25802 GCF_013419625.1 Acinetobacter sp. YH12070
TGTTCAAATGGCGATTCAGCGTTTAATTGGTTTTGGGAAAAAAGAAGAGTTTAAGGAAATTTTGGCAATTTTAAGAAAGCAGAATCCTGATAGGATAAGGGTTCTGTGAAATTTGTCGTGTACAGAGATTGCCGAAGAAGCCCTTAAGAACAGCTTTGTGCAACAAAGCCCAATCGAATTAGACGGCATTCTGCAAATGGCTGGTTAAGCCCTGAAGCTTTTGAACAGAATTATTTTAAGAATTTAGAGGGATCGATTGTCCATGATACTGTCTAGGATCAGAATAAATTTAAATCCCCAATACAACTTGATATGGTTTAAATCCATCAAGCACAGCCTCAGAAACTAATTGGATAAATGCTTCAGTTTTACCATAAGCCATCCATTGATCTAAAGCTTCATAGTAAGCCAAACGATTTTCTACTGTAATCACACAAGGCGGATATCCAGCTTTAAGTAATTCGAGATTCATCAATAAGCGTGATGTACGACCATTCCCATCAATAAATGGATGAATGCCTACAAAGTCTGCATGTACTTTAGCTGCACGTTCAATAGGATGTAGCTTATGTGCCTCAGTATTGTACCAATCGACAAGCTGAGCCATTTTATCATTCAACAGTGTATAGTCGGGTGGGTTAGTCGTAGCACCTGAAATCAACACGTTTTGTTGGCGATAACGTCCTGCATTGTCATCATCGATATTTTTTAGAATGAGTTGATGGATATTACGAATCGGCCATTCAGAAAAAGGTTCTTCTTTACGAATAATATCTTCAACATAATAGATCGCATTTCTATGGTTAATTGCCTCGAAATGTTCTCGTAATGCTTTTCCACCAACGGTAATGCCTTCCAAAACCACTTTTGTTTCTAGCAATGTCAGTGTATTGCCTTCAATTGCATTTGAATGATATGTCCAGCGAACAATAAGATCTTCTTGTAGATTTTTTACAATTGCAGGAGAAAGAGGACGATGCTGATCTAATTTTGTTTTTAAGGCATCTATATTGTCAAACATAACTTTCACCCTGAAGTTGTACTCTTGAATGATACATGAAAAAAACAAATATAAAAAAGTAATGTTATAACATATCTTTTAATATTGAATGCGTACGTGTTAAAATCGGGACACCATTTCAAATCCTGTTAATGGATTTGAACAAAATAAATTTTGTGATTCAATGCACTAAATCTAATTTGGGTAAAAAATGGGTACAGGAAAAATGCTATTGGCTTTATGGTTCACTAAATCAATAGCTTGGGAGTTGAGTTCAATTGACGCCATCACAGCTACTTTACTAAATATGGCTATGTATTACGTTATTGATAGCTGGAATGTTAAAGTCTAAAACGTGTTATTATTTTATATAAAATTATGAAATATATAGAAATATAGGTTTATTTTTTGTTTGTTTTTTTAATCAAAATTATGAAAAAACTATAACAGTAAGAGAAAATAATTTAATAAAAATGGTGTGCTTTTTTAATTTGCTGTGTTGTAACTAAATTTTCATATATATTTAACTAGACATTAATTATTCAATTCAAAAACTTTTCTTTAATCTGGCTTGGAGAATGGAATTGCTTGTTACCCGTTATAAGCCTTGGATCATGATCATACTACTGGTTTTGCTCGTCAGTTTTGCTATATATCGCTGGTGGCAAGGACCATTGTTACCTAGTTATGAAGTCGTATCTAGTCCATTGATTCAGACAGTTGTTGCTTCAGGACGGGTAGAGAAAGTATCTCGGACTCAGATTGGTAGTGAAATTACAGGGGTTGTTCTTGAGCGCTTGGTTCAAGAGGGAGATCGGGTCTCTCGAGGGGATGTTCTTTTAGTACTGAAATCTGATGAAATTTCAGCGCAGGTGCGGCAGGCAGAAGCTGAATTAAAGGAACTCGCAACCACTAGACGTCCGCAAGCAGAATTCGATTTAGCGAATGCCAAAGTGAAATTAGAACAGGCTCAAAGAGAGGCGGTACGCAGACGAAATACCGAATTAGGAATATTATCAGCAGAGGAAAGGGAGAAATCGATAGAGGCAGAAAAACTCGCCCGTAATAATTTGGAATCAGCTCGATTAAAAGTTGCTTCACTTGCCCCAAATAAAGTTGAAGAGACAAAATTACGCGAACGACTCGCTGCACTTCAAGCGCAACTTGCCAAGACCAAAATTCGTGCAGAAGTTTCGGGTATTATTTTAACGCGTAATGTTGAGCCAGGGGATCTGGTACAACCGAGTCAGACTCTCTTCACTATTGCACTGGATGGTGCGACTGAAATACGAGTGCAATTTGATGAACGAAATTTACCACTGCTGGCTTTACAACAAAAAGCATCAGTGATTACGGATGCCTATCCAGATCAACCTTTTCCTGCCCATATTAATTTTATTGCCCCAAGTATTGATGCTCAACGTGGCACAATAGACGTTCGATTAACAGTTGATCCAGTCCCTGATTTTTTGCGTCAAGACATGACGGTATCGGTAAATGTTGAAACCAACAAGCGCGAGCGAACCCTGGTCATTCCAAATGATGCTTTAAGCAGTATAAGTGGAAACAAGGCTATGGTTATTTTAGTAAGAGATAGAAAAATTCAACGTCATCCCATCACACTGGGTTTACGTGGTTTGGTCATGTCGGAAGTTGTAGCTGGATTGAAAGAAGGTGATCACGTCCTTACCGATGCAGAATCAGTGCTTAAAGATGGAACTCGTGTCCGAATAGAGAAAACTAAACCTGTTTTCCAGAGTCAAACGGATCAGAAAAATAGCAAAAATGAATTACCGGTGAAATTCGATTGAAAAACTTTTTTAGGCGACTTTGGACCGAGTGGACCATCGCAATCAGTTTTTTGCGAGAGGGTCGCACACAGTCGATGATGATTACCATTGGCGTCGCGGTGGGGGTAGCCGTCATTGTGTTCATTAGCGCCTTAATTCAGGGTTTACAATCGAATATTGTAGAAAGAACTTTAGGGACACAGGCGCATATTCGTTTGCTCTCACCAGATGAGGTGAATCGTATTGTGCCACCAGCAGCAGGAACACTTCAGTTGTTACAAGAAGATAAGCGTGCACAACGCTTACGTTCTATTAATAATTGGCAGCAGATTACTGGGACTTTAGATCATTTACCGGTGTTGACTGCGGTTTCTCCTGTGGTCTCAGGTCCTGCATTTGTACAGCGCGGAGATGCGATTCAATCTATTGCATTGGTTGGTATCAACCTTGAACGTTATCAACAGATTATTCCGTTGAAGCAATATATGGTGAGTGGTGAATTACAGGTCAGTGCGGATAATGTATTAATTGGGCGTCAATTAGCCAAAGATTTGGGTGTGCAAGTTGGGAGCAAATTAAGATTAGATACCGGGCAACAGAAAAATGCAGTTGTGAACATCTCTGGAATATTTGAATTGGGTGTGCGTGAATTGGATGCGCGCTATGTCTATCTGGATTTGAAACAGGCGCAATCTTTACTTAATTTGCCGGGTGGGGTCACCGTGATTGATCTGACGATCCAAGATATTTTTCAGGCGGATCAAGTTGCCTCACAAGTTGGACGCCTGACAGGATTAAAAGCAGAAAGCTGGATTGAAACCAATGCTCAATTAATGAATGCGATTACCGCTCAAAGTCTTTCTACAAACATGATTATTGTTTTTGTAGGGATTTCAGTCGCTTTTGGCATTGCCAGTGTGATGTCGGTGAGTGTGGTGCAACGAACTCGGGAAATCGGTATTTTACGTGCGACGGGGGCGACACAAGCACAAATTTTAAGAGTTTTCTTGTTTCAGGGAGCAATTTTTGGTCTGCTTGGTTCGATGCTTGGTAGTGTAGTCAGTTATGGTTTGATCTGGGGATTTAATCAGTTTGGTCCTGGTTTGTTTTATATTTCGATTTCAATCAAGCTTATCTTGTCGGCATTATTCTTAGCGACTTTGACAGGGGTTTTGGCTGCTGCAATACCATCCCGTCGGGCGGCTGCACTCGATCCTGTGGAGGCAATTCGTCATGTTTGATCCATCTCAGGAAGTACTGCGTTTAGAAGCATTACGAAAGTCCTACAATGTTGGGCAACCTAATGAAGTGGAGGTATTACATGGGATTGATCTGTGTATTCAACGTAATGACTTTGCTGCATTAATTGGTCCTTCTGGTTCAGGCAAAAGTACTTTACTGAATATTCTTGGCTTATTAGATCAGCCTAGTCGTGGTGAGTTGTACTTGTTGGGTCAGGCGACAAGCAGTATGGATGATACGGCTCGGACAGCGTTACGTGGCAATAGTATAGGTTTTGTGTTTCAGTTCCATCATCTTATACAGGCCTTTACTGCCTTAAATAATGTACTCATGCCATTAATGCTGAAGCAAGGCAAGCCAGATCAATTTGCGTTGCAATATGCCCATGAATTATTGACCGCCGTTGGCTTAGATAAGTTCGCTGACCGTAAACCGAATGAGCTTTCTGGGGGGCAGCAGCAGCGTGTGGCGATTGCACGTGCACTGATTACTCAGCCTGCGCTATTGTTGGCCGATGAGCCGACAGGTAATCTGGATACTCAAACTGCTGCGGAAATGTTTGAATTATTTCGTAAAGTACATCGCGAACATGACTGTGCAGTCCTTTTGGTGACTCATGATCCTAGATTGTCGGCAACCTGTGATAGAACCATTAATCTGGTGGATGGGAGAATTCAGAGTGATTCCAAACACGAGATGAAATGAGTGCGAATGTGGGTTACTCTTCTGGGAACAGCAGTTCAAAGCAGATGCCTTCTGCGCTATTGACTGCCTGATACATTCCCTGATGAAGCGTTAAAATGGATGCCACAATCGATAGGCCTAAACCACCCGTTTGATGAGGGCTTTGTCTGCTGGAACTGCACTGATAAAAACGCTCAAAGAGATGAGGCAAATGCTCAGGAGCAACTTCCAAACCACTGGTGATCACAGATAATGTAATCATCTGCATATTATTAATGTTCTTTCTGTGGCTAAGCACATAAATAGTTCGGTAATTGCTGCCGTGAATGAGCGCATTTAATATTAGATTATACAGCGCTTGTTGTAACAGTTCAGGATCTGCCGATAGCTCAGTCGCTTCAAGCCTTAAAACAAAATTGCAGTGTTGTTCTTCAGCTTGATACTCGAAAATACTGAATATATTTTCTATAAATGATTGAAGTTGAATCTTCTGTTTGTTTAAGCAAACTTTGTGTGCATCTGCGCGGGCGAGAAATAACATGCTGTCAATCATTCGTTTTAAACGTTGATAGTCCTCCAAGTTGGAAATCAAGAGTTCCTGATACTGTGCGGGACTACGTTCATTCATGAGTAAAATTTCGGTTTGCCCGATTAAATTATTCAATGGGGTTCTAAATTCATGGGCAATGTCTTCAGAGAAGCGATTCAGTTGGCTATATCCCATTTCAATACGGTCAAGCATGGCGTTGATATCGGATGCTAGTTGTTCAATCTCTTGAGGGGGATGAACCAGATTGAGTCGCTGCTCAAGTTGCTGAATATTAATGGCATGGGTTTGTTCTCGCAGAGTTCTTAATGCGTTCAATCCCAGACGGCTAGCAATGGCACAGAGTATGAAAATGGCTAAGATGCCTGTAAATACATAAATGAAAAGACGTTTTTGAAAAGGCGAGATGATGGCTAAACGTTCAGACCACTGTTTGCCTGCAATTAACATATAGGGCTGCTGATTGATTTGAATGGTTTTCCAAGCAATACGGGTGGGGTAAGTATGAGCTGATAAATCTCGGAATTGAATCTGTGGCTGATGGGTAAATTCAGGCAGAGGAATGCCAAGAGGATTGATGTTGATGAGAATCTGATTGCCCTGAATCAATAAAAACAAATTATCCTGATTTCCCAACATGTTTTGATACAGCTTCGGGCGAGCGATAATCTGTTCAATATTACTACTGTCTTGCAGCAAAATTTCCAGTCGCTCAATTCGTTCAACCAAAGCCCGATCTTGCTGAGCAATTAAAATCTGGTTGATACCCAGATAGGTCATAAATGCTACAGCGCACAAGACCATTGCAGCACACCCTGTAACCAAGAGCGTTAATCGGAGTTCTAAAGAGCGAATGGGCTTGAACATTATGCTTCAACCGAAATTTTATAGCCCAAGCCACGGACAGTATGAATTAATTTTATCTCATGCTCCTCGTCAATTTTACTGCGTAAGCGTCGTACCGCGACATCAATAAAATTCGTATCGGTATCAAAATTGATATGCCAAACTTCGGAAGCAATTTGCCTACGCGTAATAATTTCATTTGGGTGCCGCAGCATAAAGTGCAATAAATTAAATTCTTTTTTACTGAGTTCAATTAACTGCTCATGTCGCCAAACTTTATGATGGATTAAGTCCATTTTTAAGTTGCCCATCCATAGCTCGTTTTCCTGAACATACTGTTGCCGTCTCAGTAAGCTTTTAATGCGCGCAAGTAATTCAATATAAGAAAAAGGTTTGGCCAGATAGTCATCGGCACCTAGTTCCAGACCTTTGACTCTATCAATAATCTGGTCTTTGGCAGTGAGAAAAATCACGGGTATATGGGAAAATTGACGCAATACTTTTAAGACTGCCCAGCCATCAATATCGGGCAGCATCACATCTAATATGACCAAGGTATAAGGTTGTATTTTTAGTTTTTCCAAGCCTTCGAGCCCTGAATGAACACATTCAGCGGCATAGCCAGATTCATTTAAGCCCTTCACGAGATATGAGGCGATCTTCACTTCATCTTCGATAATTAGAATACACATTTTGCTCAGACTCATTTTGAAGATGACAACTTTGTAATGTGATTGTCATGCTTCAAATCATTCAGGTTGTATAAGATTTTGTAAAACTTAATTCGGGGCAATCATGATGAACAACCTCAAAGGGTTTGTTTTAACAGTAATGCTGATGAGTAGCAGTACTTTTGCACAAACCATTCAATTGAATCAAGTTTATTCACTCGATTCCAACGCTGCACACATCCTTGTTGATGCCGCAGTGGCTGCTTGTCAAAAAATACAGCACAATATTGCTGTGGTCGTGGTTGATCGGGGAGGAAATACCTTGATGGCGAGTAGGCATGAAAATGTCGGCCCCCATAATTTGGGCGCAGCCGAAAAGAAAGCTTATACCGCTTTATCGACCAAAACAGCGACCTTGCTGTTAAGTCAAAATGCTCATGAAAACAGTGATGCAAAAAATTTAACCACTTTATCTAATTTGCTGTTGTTAGGAGGTGGTTTACCAGTGCGTTATGAAAATCAGGTGGTCGGTGCAATTGGGGTTGCGGGTGCAGGAGGCGCCAAAAATGATCAGTATTGTGCTGAGGCAGCCATTCAGTATAGTTTTAATCGTTAAGGATTCCATTATGTTTAAGAAGTTTTTACCACTCTCAACACTGTTATTAACATCAATGACGTTTGCACAAAATAACCCATTAAGTGTGCATGTGTTAAATCTAGAAAATGGCTTACCTTCTGCTGATGTTGAAGTAGTGCTCGAAAAGAGTTCTGGCAATAAATGGGTGCAGCTGAATCAGCAAGTTACAGGGTCGAATGGTCGTATTACAGCACTTTTTCCTGAAAATCAGCCGTTAGCGCAAGGGATTTATAAGGTCACGTTCAAAACTGGTGACTGGTTCAAAAAGAATAATCAGAGCACTTTTTTCCCAGAAGTCCCCGTTATTTTCAAAGTTGATGGCAGTGTCAGTCACTACCACATTCCCTTATTATTAAGCCCTTATGGATACTCGACCTACCGAGGTAATTGATAATCTAAAGGGCTGGTAAAACTAGCCCTTTTAATTGCTTATAATTAGTAAACGTTAGAAAGAATCACAAAAAATTCATGCCCATATTTTTATACTCTTCACCGAATCAGAATAGATTCAAGTTGTACAAAGGATGTGATGAGGCTTAAAGGCCAAAAATTAGCTTTTACTATTATTTGATTAAAAACGAGAATAGTATGAATCAATTTTCTGAAGAAGACGTTTCCAGAATTATAGAAATGGCTTGGGAAGATCGAACTCCTTTTGAAGCTATTTTATGTGAGTATGGTTTAAATGAAGCGGCGGTGATCCGCTTGATGCGGCAAAATATGAAAGCATCGAGTTTTAAAATGTGGCGTGAACGCGTCACCGGCCGAAAAACCAAACATCTGCAACTGCGTTCACCCGACGTGATACGTGCCTATTGTTCACGGCAATACAAGCGTTTCTAAGCGTTTGATTTTGACCTCTGTCTGGACTCAAGTTTACATCGTTCAGAACAGTATCTGACTTCCTCCCAGCAGCGTTGCCATTTTTTGCGCCAAGTAAAAGGACGCAAGCAGTGGATGCAGATTTTTTCAGGAAGATGCTGTTTTTTCATGGTTTATAACTCATCAATCCGGCTAAGAAGCTGCTGGGCATGGATGATAATCTTCTGCCGATCTTTCAGTTTGTCCAGCTGACGATAGATCATGCCCATACGTGGATGAGTACGGAATGTCGCTTCATGCCGGATCATGAAATACCAGTACAGGCTGTTGAAAGGACAGCTGTCCGGTTCGGTACGGGTTTTGACATTGTAGCTACAGTGCTTGCAGTAATCCGACATCTTATGGATATAATTGCCCGAAGCCCCATAGGGTTTGCTGGCCATCAAGCCGCCATCGGCATGCATCACCATGCCCAAGGTGTTCGGTAGTTCTACCCATTCATAGGCGTCGGCATATACTGCTAGATACCACTCACTGATCTGCTTCGGATCTATACCAGTTAATAAGGCAAAATTTCCAGTCACCATCAAACGCTGAATATGATGTGCATACGCATGCTGAAAAGTATTACGGAAACACTCAGCCATGCACTTCATCTGAGTGCGGCCAGTCCAGTAAAATTGTGGCAAAGGGGTTGAGTACTGCAGCGCATTGCGGCTGGCATACTCAGGCATGTACAGCCAGTAAACTCCGCGGACATATTCGCGCCAGCCGAGGATCTGCCTGATAAAACCTTCCACTGCATTCAGTGGTGCATGACCTTCATGGTAGGCAGCTTCTGCCGCATCACAAACTTCTTTGGGCAGTAACAGACCACAATTTAGATAAGGCGAGAGCAGGCTGTGAAACAGCATGTCTGCACCCTGAACCATGGCATCCTGATAATCTCCAAAATGCGGCAAACTGTGGGTAATGAAATGCTCCAGTGCAAGCAGAGCATTGCTACGTGTGGTGGCCCAGCGGAAGTTGTCAAGGCTGCCAGCGTGAAGTGGAAACTCGCGCTCAACCAGTTGCATTACATCCAGATCAATCTGATCGCGTTCAAAATGAAGTGTTGGAGGCAATGGTGGAGTGCCTGACCATGCCTTGCGATTGGCGCTGTCATAGTTCCACTGTTGTCCAAGTGGCTGCTGTCTCTGCATCAAATAACCGGTCTGTTTACGCATTTCCCGGTAAAAATATTCCATGCGCAACGTCTGGTAACGGCTGGCCCAGTACCGGAACTGTTCCGGGCTACAGAAAAAACGATCGTCATCCAGACATTGTACCGGCAGTTGCAGCTGCTGGCTCCAGTGCTGTTCAATCTGCTGCTGCAGGCGGTATTCCCCGCATCGGGTCATTACCAATTCTGTGACGGGGAAGAGCAGTTGCTGTGCCTGTACGAAATCCAGCAGGCTACGAATCGGACTGCTGGACTGAAAGGCATGGTAACGTACACGCCAGCCTTTCGCTTTGAGCTCTTTGGCAAAATGCCGCATCGCGCTAAAAATCAGGGCAATTTTCTGCGGATGATGGGCGACATAAGTCGCTTCCTCAACCACTTCGGCCATCAGGATCACATCCCGGGTACGGTCTAGCGCTTTAAGCGTAGCAAGCTGATGATGAAGTTGGTCACCCAGAATTAAACCGAAACGCATAGCCTTTCCAGACCCGATCAAAGATAGCCTAGTCTATAGCCAGCCAGTTCAATTTTTTGTGAAAATACAGATCAGTCCGCATGTTCAGTTAATTCAGCCCGACCAGATGATCTGGTGACATTGCAAAGGAATCATGATTGCTACAATAACAGAGTGTCCATCTCTATAATGTTAGAGCCAGTTAATGAAACTCGCTTCGCATTATTCCTGAATACATAAATGTTGTGAAAATTATGTGATTTTAATCAAAAAGATACAAATTATTATGGTTGTAATTCAGGCAGCGTGCGCTTAGTATCTAAAGAGAAGTTACTCTATGTAAGCTTCCTTAGTTTTGTCCCATACACCCCAATGTATGGGATTTTTTTTAATCAGTGGATGTCATGAGCATGCATTCAAAAGCGTATATTTTTAGACAGCAGCAATTAATGGTGGATGAGCATTTTCAGTTGCCGCTGGTAGCAAGACTGCAGCACGACTTGGATCTGTCGGAAAATGGCCAGGTTATTGCACGGGATCTAAAAGAAAATGAATTAGTACCTGAAGGCTATCAACTAGTCCCGATCCGGCAATTGGTGCAGGTCTGGAGCAGGCCACAGTTTGAACAAGCCAGTCGCGCTGTGCAGTTGCTAGAGTGGCGCCGTAATCACCGCTTTTGCAGTAAATGTGGCCACCCGACCCAGCAGCACGTCAGTCACTATGCTATGGTCTGCCCATCCTGTGGTTATAACCAGTATCCGCGTGTGAATCCTTGTGTGATCACTATCATTACCCGAGGTACAGATGAAATTCTGCTGGCAAAAAATGCTCGTAACAAAACCCAGATGTACAGCCTGATTGCCGGATTTGTCGAAGTGGGCGAAACTCTAGAGGAGGCGGTACGCCGTGAGACGATGGAAGAAGTGGGGCTGCAGATCAAAAACATTCAATATCTGGCCAGCCAGCCGTGGCCGTTTCCCAGCAATCTGATGATGGCCTTCAGGGCAGAATATCATGCAGGCGAGATCAAGATTCAGGAAAATGAACTCAGCGATGCGCAGTTTTTTAAGTTTGATCAGTTACCTGAAACTCCGTTCAAGGGCAGTATCGCCTATGCCATGATTCAGCATGTGATGCATGGCACACCTGTTGCCGATGACAGCAAAGAATGGCTTTGAAATTTTAAACAAATATAGTGCGCATTCTCGCTCTTTTAAGGGCGAGTTAAGCCACTAGAAATTTAAAATTATTATATTGGTTATAAATAATATAAAGCTATAAGATATAAATATTTTTATATTATCGGCTTTGTTTTAGCTGTGAGTAGTTCATCGACTTAAATAATCTTGAAAATTTTTCCGCTAGAAGTACTTTGGAAAAACATTTCAAAGCTGGGCCGAATATCTTCACTATCCACAGTAATATATTTGACATGGGAACAAGACTGGCTAGCACTAAAATTGCGCTCAACCGTGGCCTGAATAGAATATTTGATACCGAATTGGTCTTTTACATTTAGATTTTGTTTAAACATTATTTTACCTTTAACAAGATTATGGAGCGGCTATTCAATTAATTAAGCAATATATTATTTTTTAAATAACTTTTTGATTTAGCTTAAATAATTGATTTAAAGACGTATAAAATGTACGACCATCTAAATTTAAATCTACCTCAATTCCAGATTCCAGCAGAACTCTTTTCCCCACTTCAATTTCTTTAAAACCTTGACGTGTATTCTGCATTTTATTTAAGGGAATTAAAGAAACGATAATTTCAGTACCATTTTTAGATTTTGCTATTAATTCATTAACTTTTAACAATTTATATCCTGTTTTTATGATTTTTTCCAATATGGAACAACAACTTTTTCTTTAAAATTAAAAAAGCACTGAGTAGTGCTTTTTAAACTCGTATTTTAGTGCTTATATAGCAACAATATTGACCGCATTCGGTCCTTTTTGACCTTGAGCAATACTAAATTCAACCTGTTGGCCTTCGAATAATGTTTTAAAACCTGAGTTAGCAATTTCACTAAAGTGCGCAAAAACATCTGGACCTGATTCTTGTTGAATAAAACCAAAACCTTTAGTTTCATTGAACCACTTAACGGTACCTTTAACAACATTTGAGTTTGACATAATAAATCCTACTGATTTTTTAATAATTTTTAGTCATTTTATTGACTGCATATAACTTTGAAAATAATAAAGAATGAAACTTAAAATCTGAAAAAAACGAAGAATTATGAATAAAACGACGATACTTAAGAGAGATTTAATGAAACAAGACTTTTTTCTAGTTGAGTTAACTATACCTTAAAAATAAAATTAATCAAGTTTTTTTATATGTATATTTAATTGCCTTATAAAGGATGATTAGTTCAGGAATTAATATGTTGATCTAGTTGGCTTTTTTAAATAATACTATCGACAATATTGCTACATTGAATCTAAAAAACCAATTTACCGCTTTAAAAGGGGATCCAAGAAGAAATGATTTTCCCCATTTTCTCAGGCTGTAAGATTGAAATTTCTCCTACCTTCATTCTGCATTTAATCTTCACGCTTTGTTCACACCAACCTGGGTTATCTTAAGTCTCAAATACAACAAGGCTTAAAAATGAAGATGCTATTCAAGTCGGTTTTTGCAGTTACAGCGCTGGCCATCATCAGCTTAAGCTTTACTGCTCGAGCTGAAACGGTTGCCCCTCAGGCAGTCGATCAGGTGAATATCCGGCAGTATGCGGGTAAATGGTATGAAATTGCGCATTTACCGATGTATTTTCAGCGTAAATGTGTCTCGGATATCTCGGCACAATACACTGTCAATGCCGATCAGACCATGGACGTCTTAAATAGCTGCCGGATTGAAAATGGTGAAATGATAAGCTCTGAAGGGGTGGCCTATCCGCAAAATCAGGGCAACAGCAAACTGAAAGTCAGCTTTTTGCCGCCAGGTTTAAGATGGATTCCGTTTACCAAAGGGCATTACTGGGTATTACGAGTAGACCCGGAATATAAAGTGGCGCTGGTCGGTGGACCGAGTACCAAATACCTATGGATTTTGTCACGTGAACCGCAACTGGATCAAGCCACTTATCAGTCCTATCTGGATACAGCAAAATATTATGGTTATGACATCACAAAACTGATCAAATTGCCGCATTAATCTGTTACCCTTTTGCCGAACTCATTAGTCTCTCTACAGTTCGGCTTTTTTTTATTTCACTTCACATAAAATTCATATCTGACTGATTAGACTCATCAAATAGAATAAAGACAACCGCTTAAAAGTAGGATGAGTCCATGTTGAAAAGCCTGATGCGATGGATAGACAGCTGGTCCATACACACATCGCCTGAAACGCTGACCGCTGAAAATAGTAAAATTCAGTGGTTCAGAATTTTACCCTTTATTCTACTGCATCTGGCCTGTCTGGCAGTATTCTGGGTGGGGGTATCGTGGTTTGCACTGGGTTTCATGGTCGCATTCTACCTAATCCGCATGTTTTCCATTACGGCCTTTTTTCATCGCTATCTGTCACATAAAACTTTTCAGACTTCGCGTCCAGTACAGTTTCTGTTTGTGCTGATTGGCACCATGAGTGCGCAGCGTGGTCCGCTCTGGTGGGCAGCGCATCACCGCTATCACCATCGCTATACTGATACCTTGAAAGACCCGCATTCCTCGACGCATGGTTTTTGGTACAGCCACGTTGGCTGGTTTTTAAACGAATATAACTTTGCCACGCGTAAAGAAGTCATTAGAGATTGGCTGAAATATCCGGAACTGATCTGGCTGGACCGTTTCAGTTTAATTGTGGTGGTGCTGACCGCGGGCGGGATTTATGCGCTAGGGGAGTGGCTGGCTATGACCTGGCCGCAACTCGGTACCTCCGGCCTGCAATTGCTGGTCTGGGGGTTTGTGGTATCCACTGTGTTGCTGCTCCATGCCACTTTGTGTATTAACTCATTGGCGCATCATTATGGCAGCCGGGATTTTGACACTGAAGATCACAGCCGCAACAACTTATTCTTGTCAATCATTACCTTGGGCGAAGGCTGGCACAACAATCACCATTATTATGCCGGCAGTACACGGCAGGGTTTTTACTGGTGGCAGATTGATGTGACCTATTACCTGCTGAAACTCATGTCTTTGTTCGGGCTGGTCTGGGGACTCAAGCCGATTCCGCCACGGGTCTATGATGTCAGTAAAATTGCCCGGGCTCGAAAACAGAAAAAAGCTGCCAAGACCGGCACTCCGACTATTCATTCAAAGGAATCGCCATGAAAATTGCAATTATTGGTTCAGGTATTTCCGGTCTGTACGCTGCCTGGAAACTCAGCAAAGCGCATGAAGTCACAGTCTTTGAAAAGAATAACTACTTTGGTGGTCATACCGATACCCATCAGCTGAATATCGATGGTGAACAGGTTGCGGTGGACAGTGGCTTTATTGTGTTTAACGAGCATAACTATCCGCTGTTCTGCGCCATGCTAAAAGAACTTGGGATTCAATCGCAAAGCAGTGACATGGGCTTTTCGGTGAATAATCAGGTCAGTGGCTTACAGTACAATCCTTCAAAAAAATTCTCGTTATTGTTCCGACCTCAAAACTTTTTTAATGCAGATTTTCGCGCGATGTTGTCGGATCTGTTCCGTTTCTATGCGGCCAATAAAGATCTGGATGTGGGACAGGTCGATGCACAGCTAAGTATTGATGAGTATTTAAATCACCATGGTTATAGCGATGCCTTCCGTCATGAACATCTCTATCCGATGTGTGGAGCGCTGTGGTCCTGTCCGGTGGAACAGGCCGGACAGATTCCCTATAAATTTGTGGTGAGCTTTTTCCAGCATCATCGCATGTTGCAGCTCAAAGACCGTCCTTTATGGCTGACGGTCAAGGGTGGATCAGCTCGCTACGTTCGTGCCATTCAAGCCCAGTGCAATATCACCTTCCGTAAAACTGCTGTGCATCAGGTGTCTCGCAGCGCCAATGATGTACTGGTTGAAACAACACAGGGCAGCGAACGTTTTGATTGGGTCGTATTTGCCAGCCATGCTGACGATAGCCTGAAGTTACTGAAAGACCCTTCTGCACAGGAACTGGATGTGCTCGGCAAGTTCCGCTATCAGGATAACCGCATGGTGGTACATTCCGATACCTCTATCATGCCCAAATCCCGTCGCCAGTGGGCCAGCTGGCATGTACACGTCACGCCGACTCAGGCCACTGAACAGACGCCATTCCAGCACAGTGGCACACATTATGGCTTTAGCTACTGGATGAACCAGTTGCAGAACCTGAACTGCAAAACCCAAGTCTTTGCCACCCTGAATCCTAATTTTGCCCTGAATCCGAAAAAAGTCTGGGTAGAACGACATTACCGTCATCCAGTGTTTGATGCCCCGGCGATTGAAGCACAGCAACGCTGGGTCGAGGTCAACGGCCAAAACCGCACTTCATACTGTGGTGCTTACTGGGGCTGGGGCTTTCATGAGGATGGGGCGCGTAGCGCATCATGGGTAGTCGATCAGCTATTGAAACAGGCCGAACAGGCCGCCTAGGAGCACATGATGCAGATGTATCCACTGGCGATTGCCTCTGCCGAAATCCGGCACCGACGTTATTTGCCCAAAGCCCATGCTTTTGAGACCCAGCTAACCTATCTATGGTTTGATCCGGATCAGCTCGCGACCTTTACCGGTAAATCCTGGCTCTGGTCTTCCAGCCGCTGGAATTTTCTGACCCTGGATGAGCGCGATTTTCTGAGCATGGAATGTGGTTCAATCCGGCAGAAAGTTGCACGCCTGCTAATCAAGCGGGAAAACTATCTGTTACCGCATGCCGCTTCCATCCGGGTGCTGGCCTTGCCGCGCACACTGGGTTTCCGTTTCAATTCCGTAGTGTTTTATCTGGTCTTTGGTGCCACCGACCAGTTGCTCTTTGTGCTGAGTGAAATCACCAACACACCGTGGAATGAACGACAGGTCTACATTCACGACTGCCGGAACAATGCAGACGAACATGCGCCGTACCAGAGTCACCAGTTTGACTTTAAAAAGGCCTTTCATGTGTCGCCGTTCATGCCGATGGGGCTGGATTATCGCTGGCGCTTCAGCTTTTCGGATCGGCAGAACGTGATTCATATGCAGCTGTTTGAGCAGGGAATCTTGCAATTCGATGCCACCCTGAAATTTTCCTTGCAGGCCATCACGGTTCCTTCACAGCAGCATCGCTATGCTGTAATGAAAGTTCTTGAACCCTTCAGGATGGTCAGCGGAATTTATCTGCACGCCTTTCGTTTATGGAAAAAGAAAGTTCCATTTTACCGACATCCTAAAAAAGAAAAAGGAAACACATTGCGATGAAGACACTATTCATGGGAGAGCAAAGCACACTGCCGGTGGTACTGCGCCACCTGCTGAAATTACGCCATGGTCAGCTGATTTTTAAAGGCGTCTGGAACGGGGCTGTCGGGGAAAATAGCGATTTACAGGCGGTGATACAGGTGCATGATGTTCGTCTGATGGATCTGCTGTTCCGTAATGGTGTACTGGGTGCTGCCGAAGGTTTTATCCGTGGCTACTGGAGCAGTGAAGATCTGGTCGATGTGATCCGCATTTTGGCACGTAACCGCGATGTGCTGGACCAGATGAATCAGAATGCAGTGGCCAAAGCCAGCCAGTTACTGTTAAAGGTCTGGTATAAATCGCGCAAGAATTCGATTGATGGCAGCCGCAAAAATATTGCCGAGCATTATGACCTGAGCAATGACTTTTTCAAGCTGTTCCTAGATTCCAGCATGATGTATTCCAGTGCGGTGTTTAAAGAGCCAGGCATGACCCTGGAACAGGCTTCGGATTATAAAAAAGAACTGATTTGCCAGAAACTGCAACTCAAACCGATGGATCATTTGGTTGAAATTGGCAGCGGCTGGGGCGGTTTTGCCATTTATGCGGCTCAGCATTATGGCTGTAGGGTGACTACCATTACCATTTCCAAAGCTCAGTACGATGAAGCACTCGCCCGAGTTGCTGAAGCAGGGCTGTCTCATCGGGTGTCTGTACAGCTTCAGGACTACCGTTTACTCGAGGGTAAATACGACAAATTGGTGTCCATTGAAATGATTGAAGCAGTTGGTGAGCAATATTTATCAACTTATTTCCGAAAATGCCGCGAGCTCCTCAAGCCGAATGGTCTGGCCTTGATACAGGCGATTACGATTGAAGATGCACGCTATATTAAAGCTTTAAATACGGTGGATTACATCAAGCGTTATATTTTCCCCGGTAGTTTTATTCCATGTATCAGTGTTATGACGCAAACGGCTTCTGAGCAAAAACTTCGTCTCAAACATCTGGAAGATATTGGTCAAAGCTATGCACAAACCCTGAAGTGTTGGCGTCAGCGTTTCTTGCAGCAGCATGATCAGGTACTTGGGCTTGGCTTTGATGAGCGTTTTATCCGCATGTGGGATTTTTATCTGTGTTATTGCGAAGGTGGCTTCCGCGAAGGCGTGATCAGTGATGTACATCTGCTGTTCGAAGCCAGTGCCTACTAAGCCAAGATAAAGCAGGAGGGCTGACATGCTGCTGAATTTACTGGTGCTGAATGTCTTCATTATGCTGTGTAGCTGGCTGCTGGTGACCTATAACCAGCGTGCCGGACTGGTCGATGTAGCGTGGAGTTTCAGTATTGCACTCAACGTCATTATCGCGGCCTGGGTCGTGGAAACGGCTCCGCTGCCGGTGCGCATGTTTCTGGGCGTGGCGAGTGGCATCTGGTTTTTACGCCTGACCTGGCATCTGCTGCGCCGTTATGCCAATGAAACTGTAGAAGATACCCGTTATGCCAATATGCGCCGGGCTATGGGCGATTACCAGCATCTCGGTTTTCTGGCCTTTTTTATGTTTCAGGCCGGGCTGGTGGTGCTGTTTTCCTATCCGATGCTGGAACTGCTAAGCATTCCGGTGCAGCAATGGAATGACTGGACCTCAGTGACGCTGATTGTGGCGGGCATGATCATGTTGCTGGCGCTGATCGGTGAGAGTACCGCTGACCAGCAACTTTACCGTTTTAAGCTCAATCCACAGAATCAAGGTAAAACCATGGATCAGGGTTTGTGGAAATATTCGCGCCATCCGAATTATTTCTTTGAATGGCTGCACTGGTTTGCCTATCCGGTCCTTGGTCTGGCAGCAGGTGCCTATGGATTATGGATTTATCCGCTGCTGATGTGGCTGTTTCTGTACTACATCACCGGGATTCCCTTTAGTGAACAACAGGCGCTCGCCCACCGTGGTGACAACTATAAAGACTATCAACGACGAACTTCAATATTTATTCCGTGGCCACCCAAACAGTAGGTAAATACATGGACTTTATGATTCAACAATCTTTAAAACTGGTCGAAAGCGGCAAGCTGCCCGATTCGGTGATTCGCGCGGGCATTCGCAGCCTAAGCAAAAAACGTCTGGCACAAGAAGGACGCTTTGACCCGGCACTGGCAGCTCGGCGCTATATGGATGTGCTGACCATGCTGAAAAACAGCGAGATTGCCATCGAGACCGACAAGGCGAATGAACAGCACTATGAACTGCCCACCGCATTTTTCCAGGCGGTGCTGGGCAAGCGTCTGAAATACAGCGCTAGCCTGTTTGAACATCCTCATACCACGCTGGATCAGGCGGAAGAAGCGGCACTTGCCAGCTATTGCCACCGTGCACAGTTAAAAGATGGACAGGATATTCTGGAAATTGGCTGTGGCTGGGGATCTTTGAGTCTGTATATGGCCGAGCATTATCCCAAAGCCCGTATCAAGGTGGTGTCGAATTCCTCGACCCAGCGCCTGTATATTCAGGAACAGGCGCGTCTGAAAAAACTGCAGAACCTGACGGTGATCACCTGCGACGTCAATGTGCTGCAACTGGAACCCGCGTCCTTTGACCGCGTGGTTTCGGTGGAAATGTTTGAACATGTGCGCAACTACCAGAAACTGTTTGAAAATATCAGCAGCTGGCTGAAAGCGGATGGCCTGCTCTGGTGCCATATTTTCTGTCACCGTTTCCTGCATTATCCGTTTGAAGTCAAAAATGAATTTGACTGGATGTCGAAATATTTCTTTAGTGGCGGTCTGATGCCGGCAGCTTCAACCTTCCTACATTTTCAGCAGCATTTGCAGCTGGAACAGCACTGGCAATGGGCGGGTACGCAGTATGAACGCACCGCAAATGCCTGGCTGGAGAATATGGACCAAAAGCAGGCTGAGTTACAGCCCCTATTTGAACAGACCTATGGTGCAGATGCCGCCATCTGGTGGCAACGCTGGCGGATTTTCTTTATGGCCTGTGCCGAGCTGTTCGGTTATGAGCATGGACGCGAGTGGGTGATCGGTCACTTTCTGTTTAAAAAGAAAACCGTATAATTGAATGGCGAATCGGATGGGCCAGCGAGGAATGCACCAATGTTAAAGCTGTTCAGGGACAAACACGATCATCCTCTGGGTGAGGTGTTTAACCGCTATTACTGGCTGCAAATCGGATTCATTGCCTTGTCTGTGGTGATTGGGATTGGCTTCAGTGCCTGGGTAATTAAAGGTTCTTTGCTCAGAACGGCGCTAGAACAGGAAATGTCTCACTACTGGCAACGATTAGAACGTAATCCTGCCGCAGAATTGCCCGACACCAAAAATCTGTATGGTTACCGCTGGAACACTGTGCCACCACCCCAATTTAAGACTATGCAGCTTGAGCAAGGAGTGAATCGGCATTTTGTCGATGGCAAGGAGCGCATGACTGTGTATGGTGAAAAAGACGGACAGCATGTGCTGCTGGTGTTTGGCGAAAGCAACGTCAACAAGCTGGTGTGGCTGTTTGGTCTGGCACCGCTGATGGTCAGCCTGTTTGTGCTATATAGTGTGCTGTGGTGGTGGAACCGTCGGGCCCGGCGCTATTTTTCCCCGATTACCCGTCTGGCCAATGCGCTGGAATATATCGACTGGGAACATCAGAAAAATCAGGCTTCGCCTTTTCAGGACATCCGTACCGACTCCAATCTGGAAGCGGAATACCTGAAGCAGGCATTAGAAAAATACCATCAGGTGCTCAGCGAGTTTATTCAGCGTGAGCGTGAATTTACCGGAGATGTCAGCCATGAACTGCGCACGCCACTGACCATTTTAAAAGGCAATGTGCAGCTGTGTCAGGCCCGCTATGGCGACAATAAGTCCTTTACCCGCCTGCATAACACCATTGAAGACATGCAGCTGCTGGTCGATACCTTGCTGGCAATTGCCCGCAATACCACCAACACTTTAACTGCTGAACCGACCATGCTTTCAGAATGTCTGGACAATCTTGTGCAGGATCTGGAGAGTGTCAGCCACACCAAAGGCATGCAGATTGATCTGCAAAAAGACCTCGATGAACAGCCGCGTAAACTTTATCCATCCATGACCAAAATGGTGTTTGGCAATATTCTGCGTAATGCGCTGAACTATTCACAAGGCACAGAAATTGATGTGATTCTGCAAAAAAATAAAGTACTGATTGCTGACAATGGAGTCGGCATGCCTTTACCTAACAATTCTAAAGTTCAGGAACTGTCTGGTCAGCAGCTACAACTGGAAATCAAAGGGCATGGTATTGGATTGCAATTGGTGCAAAAGCTATGCAAACAGCTAGGTTGGCGTGTGGAGCTGTTTGACAGGCAATATTATCTTGACACTCATCAGAATGTTGATCTAGCAATGACCACTGGACTGATTGTTGTTGTGTACCTAAATTAGGCTTCATCTTCGAAAGCAATCTTTAAACCAATCCCAGATATGGTGTGAATCAGCTTTTGTTCAAAGGGTTTATCGACCATTTTGCGTAAATTATAGATATGACTGCGCAGAGCATCACTTTCTGGCTCTTCGTCACCCCAAAGCTGCATCATAATTTCCTGTTTGGTCAGTACTTTAGGAGAATGTCGCATTAGTAGCTTCAAAAGTTTAAACTGAATCGGAGGCAATTCAATGTTCTGCCCAGCTCGAGTTAGCTGTTGTGTTGCTGGGTCCAAAATTAGGTCATGAATTTGCAGACGACTGCTAGATACCTCACCCAGGGAACGTTTGATCAGGGCCTTGACCCGAACCACTAGCTCGTTAAAGTCAAAGGGCTTGACCAGATAATCATCCGTGCCGGAATTGAAGCCTTTAAGTTTGTCATCCAAGGTATCCCGAGCGGTAAGCATCAAGACAGGTAAGTCCAACCCCTCTTCATTGCGTAACCACTCGCACAATTCATAACCAGAACCATCAGGCAAATTAATGTCTAGTAGCAAGATATGGTAGCGTTGCTGTTTCAGTAATTGTCTAGCAGCACTCAGATTGCGGGCATGATCGACCACAAAGCCATGTTCTTCCAGAAACTCGCATAGGGTAGAGGCCAGTTCATAATGGTCTTCAACCATCAGGATAAAATGTTTCGACATAGCGGCAGATACTAATTTAATAATTGCTGTTTTAATTTAGCACTAAATGGCTGGGGACCCAGCCATATATTAAAATATTGTTGTGCCAGAGGATGTTTAAGCTGCCCTAAACTTTGCTGGTTCAAAGATAAGCTCAGGGTCTGTGTAGCCTGGTTGTATTTTAAACGGTACAGGTCGCCTGATCTGACCGGACGATACAAATCAGTGATTGGGTTGAATAGAGCATGTATTTTTGCGTCTTTAACATTACGTTTCAGTAAATGTGTGGCCGCACGCTTAAATGCCCATTCCGGAATATTTTGTGTATAGGAAAAGTCCATCTGTATATTTTGTTTTTCCCAGGACTGGCTACAGTTTTGTGCAAAATAACTGGCCATACCGACCTGTTTTTGACCCACCATCAGCGGACCATTGCCGCAATGATTCAGGCTTTGTGCCTGGGCCCATGGACTGAAGCTACATCCCATCACTAACGCCGTGCTGATCGCTATTTTTTGAAAGGCAGTAGCCATGAGTAGACTCCTCCAACATAAGGCAGGGAACGGTACAGGCCATTCGCAGGGTCCCAGAAATCCTGCTGGAAAATAATCTTGTTGTTTTCGTTAATCTTGATTTCACTGATACCGTAAGAGTCCATACTGCGGGTCGTGCCGAACATTTTAAAATCATAGGTCATATGCCAGTGCACATAGGCAGAGTCCTGATGATATGAAGCGTTTAACAGCTTGACGCTGACCTTGCTGACCCGTTTGTTCATGCCTTGAAAGTGCTCGAGTAGATTTTGACGGGATGAAAATTGCGATAGCGTATCGTTAATAAACAGCTGGTCGGCATACAGTGCTCCAGCATTTTCAACGAATTCAGGTGTGCCCAAGGTATTAAAGGCTGAGGTAAAGCGGAGGCCGATATCCTGAGCTTTAGCCTGATCCAGCGCTATCCCCTGAATACCATTTCTGGATTGGGCGTAATCGGCTGAATAACTGGGAATACTTTTACATCCGGCTAACAACAGAAGCGGCAAGGATAAGGCTGTAGCAGTTAGTGTTTTTACAAGTCTCATCATCAGTGTCCGTATGAAGTGTATGTTTATACCTTAGGCAGCACAGCGTGAACAGAATGTGAAATAGACGTTATAGATGAAGCAATTGAATAGAATTTTTCAAATCAAAGATTAAATGGTTAACTTTTTTCTTCGGCCATTAACCAATCAATGATATTCATAACATCACGATTTTCGTTATTTTTTCTGACCATTGCATAAAAATTATAGTCACAATAGATAAAACCAAAAGGGGCAATGATCTTTCCATTTAACATTTCTTTTTCTACTAGAATTTGAGGTGCTATGGCAATTCCTAACCCAGACACGGCAGCCTCTATCATTAAATTCAGACTATCAAAATAACGGTCATTGGATTTTGGGCAAAAGCTTATTTGAAACTGATCAAACCATGTATGCCATGCACTTTTATTTGAGTGGGTATGAAGTAATGGATAGTTTAAAAGATCATTTACGGAATGAAGAAGATTTATTTCACGATTACAAATAGGACCCATGTTATCGGGAAATAACAGATATTTATTCAAAAAGTTAGGAAGTAGATGATTCTCACTGATGCTATTGATCAATATGTCAACTTTCTCTTTTTCTAATAATTTTAACTCATTACATGTCATTAATTTGATATGGATATTGGGATAAATGACTTCGAGCTTTTCTAATCGGGGAATCAGCCAATTTGCCATAAAACTATGAGAAGCGCCTATTACCACCTCTACCTCTGATGTTTTATTTGTTAACTCAAAGACACATTGTTCTAAACGATTAAAAAATTGCGTACAAACGAGCGATAATTCTTCGGCGTCCGCCGTCAGAGAGATGGTCGAGGAATGTCGAATAAACAATTTTTTATCTAACCATTCTTCTAACTGCTTTATTTGATGACTAATCGCACTATGGGTGACACATAATTCTTCGGCAGCTAAGCTGAAACTTTTATTTCTGGCGACAGCTTCGAAAGCTTTTAAAGCATTAAGAGGAGGTAATGTTCTGCGTTTCATGTTGTAAAATTTTCTAACATCATCAGCTCAAAATATATCAATTATCATCAAAATGAAAATATTTTAAGATCGAACAAGTTTTGATAGTAAAAGAGATATGAGATGACAACCCCTTATACAGGTAATGGTCCTGATGACTTGGGATTTTTTGGTCAATTTGGCGGATGTTACATGCCAGAGAGCTTAATGCCAGCACTTCAAGAATTAGAGCAAGCCTTTAATACTGTTCGGCACAAACCTGAATTTTGGGCTGAATATCAGCAGATTTTAACGGACTTTGTTGGTCGTCCTAGTCCTCTTTTTTATGCAAAAAACCTAACAGCTTATGCAGGCGGCGCTCGAATCTATCTCAAGCGGGAAGATTTGAACCATACGGGTGCGCATAAGATCAATAATTGTGTTGGGCAAATCTTATTAGCCAAATTTATGGGGAAAACCAGAATCATTGCAGAAACGGGTGCTGGACAACATGGTGTTGCTACAGCAACGATTTGCGCGCTTTTTAAGATGAAATGTACCATTTTTATGGGAGAAACAGATATTCAGCGCCAACAAATGAATGTTGAACGCATGAAATTACTCGGTGCTGAAGTCAGAAGTGTTCAAAAAGGTCGTGGGACTTTAAAAGATGCGATGAACGAAGCATTACGTGACTGGATTCGTCATGTGGATACAACCTATTACCTGTTGGGTACTGGCGCAGGCCCTCACCCATATCCGACGATGGTCAGAGAATTTCAGAAAATTATTGGTCTAGAAGCCAGAAACCAAATACTGCTCAAAGAAAATAAATTGCCGGATGCTTTGGTTGCTTGCGTTGGTGGTGGATCAAATGCATTAGGGTTGATGCATCCCTTTCTAGAAGACCTGAATGTCAAAATGTTTGGCGTTGAGGCAGGTGGAAAAGGAACACATACTGGTGAACATGCCGCCTCTATTTGCAAAGGTCAAGTCGGTGTGCTACATGGCAATTTAACCTATTTATTACAAGATTTAGATGGGCAGATTTTAGAGGGGCACTCTATATCAGCTGGCTTAGATTATCCTGGTATTGGCCCTGAACATGGCTTTCTGTTTGAAACAGGACGTGTTACATATACGACTATAACCGATCAAGAAGCCGTAAATGCATTTCAGCTTTTAAGCCAACAGGAGGGCATTATTCCTGCGCTTGAGAGTTCTCATGCAATTGCGTATGCGATTCAACTTGCTCAAGAAATGCAGCCAGAACAGATCATTATTGTCAATTTAAGTGGCAGAGGTGACAAAGACTTAAACACGGTCAAAAAATATCTTGCAGGAGCTACAGCATGAACCGTCTAGATCAAAAATTAGAGCAATTGAAACTGGAAAATCGAAGCGGTCTGGTCTGTTATTTTACTGCTGGAGATCCTAATTTTACAGAAAGTTGTCGTTTGTTAAGCCAATTGGGTCAAGCAGGGGCTGACATTATTGAAGTGGGTATTCCATTTTCTGATCCAGTAGCAGATGGAGAGATCATTCAGGCAGCGCATCTTCGGGCTTTAGATGCAGGTCTAACGGTAAAACAGACCATTGAGTTGGTAAAAGTAATCAGGCTGCATGATGACCAGACACCAATAATTTTCATGACTTATTTAAATCCGATTATGCAATATGGTTTTGAGACACTTATCGCCGAAACAGAAAATCTTATAGATGGAATATTGATTTTAGATGCTCCATATGGATATCGAGAAAAATTTGAGGTGCAATTAAATGAAAAAAATATGCATTTAATTGCAATGACCGCGCCGACGACCCCAGTTGAAAGGTTAGAGCAAATTTCAGCGCGCGCGACAGGGTTTTTATATCATGTTGCAGAAAATGGATTAACAGGAGGAGACTTCAATTTATCTAATCTTGAGAAAAAGATGACTGAAATTAAGCCGATTTTTAATATTCCTGTTGCAATTGGTTTTGGGATCAAAAATGAAAGCCATGTTAAAGCACTAGCCAATAAAGTAGATCTTATTATCATTGGCTCAGCGCTTGTCGATACTTTTTTTAATAAGGGAATGAATGCGACTTTAGAAAAAGTGATGGTTTTTGCACAGATACTGAGACAAAATAAAGAATAGTCAGGCACCTTTCATAAATCTTCTTTAAACCATAATTGAATATAAAACAATATTTTATCTTGGCCTTCTCCCGAAAGGGAGATAGAACTTTATACGTGGATATTTTTCTAAAAGAGAGGTGGTTCCACTTGTTTGAACAACTAAAAGCGTATTTATAAGTGATATTCCGCTCTAGTTAAGCCACCTTGTTTTGTTGGGGTAGCTGATCATAGTAAAACTCATTTGGTGTCATTTTGTCTAG
>NZ_VOZT01000048.1:0-24962 GCF_013419625.1 Acinetobacter sp. YH12070
GTATTTTGATTATCATCTTAAAGAAACAGAATGGCGTTGGATGAGGGAGCCTAATGAGCTAGCAACAGAGTTGTGGGACCTCATTAGGTAAAACTAAGTGCAAATCTGCTAGTCTAGAGCCTTTTTAAATGATTTTTAATTCTATTCGACGGCGTCTTATATCTAGGGATTGAATAAAGGGATTAGCCTTCGGCTGGAGGTACTTTTACGAAACGTTGTTTCTCATTCGGCAAAATGAGAAGCGAAGCTTCGCAAGGAAACCATCTTGCGGAGCAATGCTCCTCACCGCAAAACTCGCTCATTACCGTCAAATTATTCACAGTATCGCAAAAACATTTTTGATTAAAAGTAGCCACACTTGCGTATGACGTTACCGCGTATCGTTCATTTATTTGAATCAAATTGCGCTTCTGATGTTACTGCGTAACCTCAGTTCAATAAGTAGAACAAAGATAGATCTAGATCATTAGTTACTCATTGAGCGGTGTTTTGTGAGTCATAATTTATGTAGATAATTGAACCGGAGGGGGAATGTTCAGCGGCGATATATTTTTAAATTTGACGCTGTGTTTGGACGTTTTGTCTATTGTAAAAGAAAATTTTCTTATAATTGGGCAAATCTGCAGATAAAAAACGCTGAGATGAGCTGAAAAGATAAAATATCCCGCTAAACCTAAAATGGCTGAAAAAATTTGCTGAATTTGCAGAAAATTAGAAAAACTTAGGAAATTAATCCCGATCCTCTTTGGTTAAAGTATATCTCAAGGGTGTGATAGAGATTGAAAAGAGTAGCATGCTGTCAGTGGTGCAAAACACGTGTACAGTACTCACCCAAAAGGTCTCGATTCAGCTTAGGACGCTATAAACCAGAAGTTTATAGGCTATAAGATCATGACTTACAAAGTGATGATAGTTGAAGTAAACAATATTGTTTTCTCTTATACCACCCCAAAAATTTAAGCCAAAATAAAAAAGAATAATGAATCATTACTCCTTTAATCTGCACAAAACAAACCACACCAGTGAAATCAGCACAAGCTCAAAGATCGTCAGGCATCTCTCTTAAAAATAGTCCAAATCTAAGCGGAAATTTAAAAGCAATATTCAATTGCTCGAAAGGGGCATAAACTAAGGATAAAAATACGCTTAGGAGATTTGCCATGAACTTGAGTCATTTAAGCGATTTCTTGCTGTATAGCTTAGTGATTAACTATCTGATTTTAATCATTTGGTTTGTGGTATTTGTCTTTGCTAAAGATTGGATGAAACGCCTGCATGGGCAGTGGTTTAAGTTGAGCGATCAGCAGTTTGACGCTATTCATTATGGTGGAATGGCTGTCTATAAAATTGGTATTTTACTTTTGAATTTAACCCCCTACATTGCATTGCACTATCTAAAATAAGCTTAAATCATAAAAAATATTGGGTGTAAAAGCACAAGCTGCTTGCATTAAATTTAGGCAAAACAGTATGCTCAAAAGAACATAAAATTCAATTGGGCAAGGCAAGAATGAACGGGAAAGTAGAATGCCGTACTTGTTTGGTGTGCAAAAAAAGTTTCCCACTGAAAAATATGATTCCAATGGGAACCGTGCGTAAAGTCATTACAGAAGAAATTGCTCAGGATTTTCCTGAATCTGGTGCTCAGGACTATATATGCCAAACTGATTTAACCAAATACCGTATGCAGTATGTGCAGTCAATTCTGAACTCCGAACAAGGCGAAGTCTCCAATTTAGAATATGAGGTGCTGAACAGCATGCAGCAGCATGATCTGATTAGCAAAAATGTTGAAGAAAAGCTGGATCAGCAGTGGAGTTTTGGCGAAAGGCTAGCGGATAAAATTGCAACATTTGGCGGTAGCTGGGCATTTCTTATTTGTTTTACATTGTTTTTAGCGGTGTGGATTTTAGTCAATACTGTGGTGATGGTGAAGCATCCTGCTGATCCTTATCCTTTTATTTTGCTGAATTTGATGTTGTCTTGCCTCGCTGCCATACAAGCGCCCATTATTATGATGAGCCAGAACCGTCAAGAAGCTAAAGACCGCATGCGTTCGGAGAATGATTATCAGGTGAATTTAAAAGCTGAATTAGAAATTCGCCATTTACATGAAAAGATAGATCATTTGTTGATGCATCAATGGGATCGTCTTGCCAAGATTCAGGAAATTCAGCTGGATTTGCTGTCTGAAATGAGTAAAAAGAAGTAATAGTTTGCTTTGAACAGCATAAATAATTGTTGTTTGAGTGCTAAGCTATGGCGAAAATTCTCGGGAAAAGTCATTTATCAGATGGAAAAAATGCTAAAACTTGATGCAAGAAGAAAATATTTTCAATATATCTTTAAATGTGAAAAATATTTTTAAAATAAGCCAAAAACAGTGATTTTCAGGGAAACAATCCCTCATCGATACCACTACTATATATCTCAAGGGTGTGATAGAGATTGAAAAGAGTAGCATGCTGTCAGTGGTGCAAAACACGTGTACAGTACTCACCCAAAAGGTCTCGATTCAGCTTAGGACGCTATAAACCAGAAGTTTATAGGCTATAAGATCATGACTTACAAAGTGATGATAGTTGAAGTAAACAATACTGTTTTCTCTTACACCCTAAAAAATTTTCAAGAATTCAATCGAATAATAAATCTTTCTATCTTTTTCAAAATTCCAAACTTCGCATTCATTCCCAACACACTTTGATCACTGCTGATGTAATAAATATCACGCAGAACAACTCAAACTTAATCTAAGCTTCAGATTGTCCTTTTTCACAAAGTTGTTATGCTTAACTATCTAAATTTTAAATAATTTTGTTATGGGTTATCTGAATCAATTGATACAGGATTGTCTACAGGCACAGCAGACTAAAGCTGAGCGTATATTTGAGTTTTCAAGTTTTGATGATCTTGCTCAACACGCACATTATATTTATGTGATAGAGCAGGTTGGTGGCGATATACAGCAGACATATCAGGACTATGCTGCATTTAAGTCATTGAAAACCCATGCCTGTGCCAAGTTAAATCAACCCAATCACATTCTGTATGTTGGATCATCACGGACAGGTATAAAGAATCGTTTAAAACAACATTTAGGTTTTGGGCCTAAACAAACCTATGCCTTGCATTTGTCGCAGTGGTTTCAGGGCGAATATCGCATCACACTACATCAGTATCCATTAACCACGAGTTCAAGCATCTTACAATTACTGGAGGATGATTTATCTCATTCATTAGCACCTGCCTTTGGTAAATTGGGGACCAATAATCGTTAGGGTAGAACCTGATCGGTCAAAGTCGATTGACAGCGAATTAGTCAGTTGTTATTTTGCCGACATTCTCCCAGTACACAGTCTGTCCATGCCTTTAGATCCCAACTTTGTCTATGCGCCGCCTCAAGGTCCTCTACGTATTTTGTATGAAGATGCAGACTTGGTTGTCATCGAAAAACCAGCGGAATTGCTGTCGGTTCCGGGACGTTTGCCTGAGCATCATGACAGTGCCTATCTTCGAGTTTTGCAACAGTATCCAGCAGCAAAGATTACCCATCGTTTAGACATGGCAACATCAGGCATTTTGATGTTTGCGAAACACCGCGATGCAGAAGTGGCGGTGAGTAAAATGTTCCAAGCGCGAACGGTTCAAAAGCAATATGTAGCTTTGGTTCAGGGTAAGCTAGAAGGTGAGGGCAGTGTTGAAGTGCCCCTCATTACGGACTGGGAAAATCGCCCACGTCAGATGGTGCATTTTGAATTAGGCAAACCTTCAAAAACCTTGTATCAAGCCATTAGCTATGACGCAAGCAAGGATATTAGCCGAGTATTATTAACGCCAGTGACAGGGCGTTCTCATCAGCTACGTGTACACATGATGCATATTGGGCACCCAATTACAGGGGATCAACTGTATCACCCGAATGCAAAACAGAGCTCACTCGGACGGATGGCGTTACATGCTTGCGATCTGGCATTTACCCAGCCTTTAACTCAACAAGCTGTTCATATTCATTGTGCGGCAGAATTTTAAAGCATATTCATGTGAATGCTCATTGTTCATAAAAACTGCTGCATTGAATTAAAACCTTTGGGACTCGTAAAAAGCGCAGAATATCTACAGCTTTAAATAGGTTTTTCTGCTTAAAAATGATTCATGATATACACTATATCCCCAATTCTGGGGATATATAAATAATTTAAATATCTCTATAAAGTATGTGAAAAATTTAGAAATATTGATATTAAATTTCTTTGTAGCTTTTAGTAAATAAACGCCATTTTTAAGGTTTTATTATATTTTCTAATGAATATTGAATGATTACTTTTTTAATATAAAAATATTTTATTAAAATGATTTAAAACAGCATTTTAGTTAAATTGTGTGCAAGTGTGTATTTGGTCAGATAAATACAGTTTTTTGCATTTATTCTGCTAATATGAAATAAATTATTGATTTTAATTTTTATAAATTAGGTTTGTTTTGGGGAATAAACTTAAATTATTGAAGCTTATTTTGAGGATTGGCAAATGATCAATATTGCTTTAATCGTCCTTATCATCCTATTAATTGTGGCTCTCCTTTTTGTTTATAACCGCAAATTGAAAAATGATAAAACCCTACGTTCACTGCAGGAAAACTTCGATCGTGCGCGGTTAAAACTGGCTAAAACAGAGTCGCAGCAAGATGAATTGAATTATGCAATCAGTCAATTACGTATTCAAAACAGTGGGCTAAAAATCCAAGTCGATAAAGTAGCAAAATATCAACATATTGTAGAGATTGAACAATATGTTGAGTATCGAACTTTACAGGCTGATGGTTTGGTGGAAGTCACCAAAGCCAATGCCGATATCATGTTGAATGATATTCGCGCACAGATCGAACAAGTGCGTCAGTATTTGAGCAAATATCAAGAAAGAGCTAAATCACAAATACAGGAACAAGCCCGTGCCGAGTTAAAGGGTTTGTATAGCCAAGCGCTGGATCAGCAGCATCTTGAAAACATCAACCGCGCTTTGGACAATAAAATACGGGGCTATCAGTCAGCGTTCTTTTTGCCATTACAGAGTATTTTAGATCAGCTGATGGATGGCATGAATGAATCTGCGGCAAAGCAAAATTTGACTGCGGTACGTTGTAAAATGATTGATGCGATGGAGCAGCAATCGACTGCAAACTGTAACTATGTCGATGAAGAACGTCGTTTGGCTGCAATGCAATTATTCACATTGGTTTTTAATAGTCGTGCTGACTTGTATTTGGCACAATTAAACACCGAAAACTTAGGTGAATTATTGCAGGCTTTGGCGGATGATTTCACCTTGCTCAATGCGCATGGTGTACATTTTAGCCAGGCACAGGTACTCGACAGTTATCTTCAGTTACGCTTAGAAGAATTGAAAATGGCAGCTTTGGTTTTACATCTCAAAGAAACTCAGGCCAATATGGACGTTGTGGTTTAATTTGAATTGTTATAAGAAAGATCGCTTCGGCGGTCTTTTTTTATGATTAAAGAGATTTCGCTAATGCAAATTGCAACAATTATCCGTTAATCTAAGTCAACAGAATAAAATTCATAAACGATAAGGAAACGCACAATGACTCGTGATTTTAAACAATTTCCAGATGATGATAATGGCAATGTGCTGTGGCAGATGCAGCAAGATGGTGATGATTTATCTGTGCCGCATGAAATCGAATATTCAATTGCCTTTTCGAATGAAGCGCAGGCTGAACAGTGTGCATTATATTTATTGAAAGAAGAGCAAAAAATGTCGTTGTTCCAAGATGAAGAATCAGATCGCGTGGAATGGATTATCACGGTCTATGTTTATATGGAGCCTGATTATGAAGATATCGTCGATTTAGAGCAGTGGTTTATTAAAATTGCAGAACAATATTCGGGCGAATATGACGGTTGGGGTTGTATGGCTTATATCTATGAAGATGATGATCTGGATGAAGATGAAGCACAATTGAGCTAAGTCTCACTATTGCATCTTTAGTAACAAGAACCCAGTGATTCAACTGGGTTTTTATTATTTAAATTTTAGAGAAATTGTGTAAGATTTTGATTTTTCAATATTTTTATAAAAAAATCAATATGAATGCAGCTCACAAAACATAACACGGCATTGCGTTAAAGTGATGGGATCAATCTGTAGGATTCGCTATAGTATTGAATAGCAATGACCTTTCTCGCACGTCTCAAAGCTGTCTCATTTAGAACGTTTCAGTGTGATAAAAATGGACGATAAAGCGAGGGTGAATGCATGTGGATGATTCAGTGAAAACAATGACAAAAGGACATCATCATGAGCAATACTGTTCGATTACATCGTGTTTTTAGTGCGCCTGTAGAGCGCGTTTATCATGCCTTTGTGGAGCCAGATGCTTTGGTGAATGGAGGGGACCACATGGATTACTGCCCATGTGTAGCATTTGGATGTGCGTGTAGGTGGCTCGTACCGCATGTCGTTTCAAAATTTTTCAACGGGAACCACACACGCTTTTCATGGTGATTATCATGAAGTCGTGCCGAATCATTTACTGCGCTATACAGACCAATTTGATATGCCAGAGTTAGCTGGTGAAATCGAAGTCACTGTTGAGTTTAAAGCGGTCTCCGTAGGAACCGAAGTGACGATTGTACAGGCAGGGTTGCCGAGCGTTATTCCACCTGATGCCTGTTATTTGGGGTGGCAGGAGTCTTTACAGTTGCTGGCTTTTTTAGTGAATCCAGCGATCCCCGATGAATAATCTGAAGAATGATCGAAAAACTATAAATAGGCGAAGGAGGGCTTAATGACTGTACACATTAAACGTATTTATGATGAGATAAGCCCAGACGACGGTAAACGCATATTAGTCGATCGCTTGTGGCCGCGTGGTATCAGTAAAGTGAGCGCAGAGCTAGATTTGTGGCCGAAGGCATTGACGCCATCTACAGATTTACGTCGTTGGTATCATCAAGATGAGGCAATGGCTTCTCGTTGGGACGAGTTTAAACAGCGCTATTTGCAAGAAATACAGCCACATCAAGCCGAGTTGGAACAACTGCGGGCATGGGAAAAAGAGGAGCCACTAACCTTACTCACAGCAGCTAAACATACGGATAAAAATCATGCGCATATCTTAAAAGCGTTAATATTAAATACCTCATTAGAGATCTAAAATTTAAACCTTCAAGTACTGTAGCGTTGTGAAATTTACGACCTTCACAAGGTGATTAAACCATACGAAATTTATGGTTTTTAAGTTTATGAAATACATAAAAATGTTATATTAAGTTTTTATGGATTTTTGCGTCCATCTTTTTTTGAGGTCTTTTATGTCTTTACCCAATTGTCCCCAATGTAATTCTGAATATACCTATAATGATGGTGATTTACTGATTTGTCCTGAATGCTCACACGAATGGCGTGAGGGCGAAAGCGCTGCAGATGAACAGTTAGTGATTAAAGATGCCAATGGCAATGTATTGATCGATGGTGACACGGTTACTGTGGTGAAAGACCTTAAAATTAAAGGTTCATCTTCAGTGGTGAAAGTGGGCACAAAAGTTAAAAATATCCGTCTTTTAGCTGATGCAACAGATGGTCATGACATTGACTGTAAAATTGATGGTATAGGAGCAATGAAACTCAAATCTGAATACGTGAAAAAAGTTTAAGTTTCGTTATTGTTCGCTCTAAAGCAACTTCCAATCATCCTAAGCGAGGTCTACACTTGGCTTGGGATGACTACTTAAACATGAAATAGATAACTAATCCGCTATAGATTTTACTTTTCAGCCTGCATAATAGAAGCATTACAGGTTTGAAATGTCTTTACTATGCCGCATATTCATTTGGAATATTCCAATAACCTTGACGTCGAAGCTCGACCTTTACTTAAAGCGCTAAACGCTGCCTTATTTGAATCGGGTCATGTGAGTGCCATCAATGATATTAAGAGCCGTGCCGTAGCTCAGCAAGATTTTGTTGTGGGCTTGGATGAACACGCTCAACATGCGTATATGCATGCCAAAGTTTCATTATTGACGGGTCGAACGGTCGAAGTGCAAAAGCAAATTTCATTGTTACTATTGGACGTGCTGAAACAACATGTCACAGCTTCAGTAGTAGAAGTGCAACTTTGTGTGGAAATTTTAGAAATGAATAAAGCGACGTATTCAAAGCAGATCGTGAGTTCTTAAGACATTCATTACATGCAGAAACGCGCATATATTTTGAAATACATCATGCTGTAAAAATGATGAAATCTGACTTCGGTCGGATTATTTTTTATTGGAATTATTTATTAAAAAATCCCTTTTTGATTAAATTTTAAGCCTTTACTCTGATCAAAAAAGACATTGAAAAATGTGACCGAGTTCATTTATATTCTGTAGATCAGGTTGAATTTCCAACAACAAATCCTGATCGAATAATAGATAAAACAATGAAAATGAAGGGGTAACATATGTCGGGATGGTACGAGATCAGTCATTCTAATGATCAGCAGTTTCGTTTTGTATTAAAAGCAGGGAACGGTGAAATCATTTTAACGAGTGAATTATATAAAGCGAAAGCATCAGCCCAAAACGGGATTGAGTCTGTACAAAAGAACAGTTCAGATGACAGTCGTTTTGAACGACTGACGGCCAAAAATGGTAAACCATATTTCAATTTGAAAGCGGCAAACCATCAAATTATTGGGACCAGCCAATTTTATGCCAGTGAGCAATCACGCGATAAAGGCATTGAATCAGTTAAAACCAATGGTGCAAGTACCCAAATTAAAGATCTAACTGCTTAAATTTGAAACAACCTGATCGAGACAGTCAACGCGGGATAAACAAAACCTGAAGGCTCGTCAAAATCACAAGATCAAAAGCAATATGGTTCTCAAATAAGCGCTGTTGGGTTGGATGCTCTTCAATCTAGATCAGGCTTATTTGACGGTACAAGGAAGTACCACAACTTCACTGGCTAGAGTGGTGAACGATGAATAAGCAGAATCATATTTTGTATTATGGGCTCATTACGATTTTGATCATCGTCATGGGTTGGATGATTGCGTCTCCGTATTGGGTGTTGTATCAAATACGTCAAGCCTATGAGCACAATCAACCTGAAAAAATTGCTCAATATATCGATTTTTCGGCAGTCAAATCGAGTCTAAAACCACAAGTTGAAGACCTCATTCAACAGAAAACTGGGCTACAGCATTTACCCGAATTTGCCCAGTCTTGGGGTGGGCAGCTCAGCACAGTCCTCAGTGCAACGCTAGTCGACAGTCTGGTCAATCCAACCAGTATCATGCTGCTTTTACAAGGCAAAGCATTAAAAGAGTCGATCCAACTACCAGAAATAACCAAACTGACCAATCCGAGCATGATTAGCCCAGGGATTGAACTATTCACGCATGCTGAAAATAAGGTCGCAGAACAACCTTATGCGTCAACACTATCCAAAAATGACGAAACTGCAACCGCTGTTGCTTTAAAGCAAAGCCAGCCACTTGAACCCAAAGCCAGCTATAGCGCTTGGAATCGATTTGATCTGTATGTGCCGCTCCAAGGCCTAAGCGAAGAAAAATATACCGTATTTAGTATGCAACGCCGCGGTTGGAGCTGGAAGATCGTTAAAATTTAACTTCCAAACGCCGCCCAGAACAATGCTTCATAAAAAATAAAATAAATAGGTGCCAGAGATGCAAGATAAAATCAAAATAGTTGGTGACCAACAGGCCGCTGACGAAATTCTGCAATTTTTAGCCAATTGGGATGAGGTCATCTGCCAATTGAAAATTGAAAATATTGCTGAATCCTGCGCAGCAGATGTGTACTTTTTTGATGCCAGTTGTGAAATGCGTGGCTTAATGGCATATCAAAAAATGTGGGAATTTTATAGAGAGTATTTTCGTGAAGGCTTAAAGGTGTTTAGGAGGGAACTGGTCATCCATGCAGATCCTGATATTGCCTTTCTGCACTGTTATTCCAAAATTGATGATAAGAGTGGGATACCGACACCGGGGATCTCGTGGTGTTGTAACACCATTGGGATGAAAAAAACGCAGTCTCAATGGAAGATCGTTCATCAACATATTTCTGTTCCTATCGATATCGTGACCCATCAAAGTAAAGTGATTACCTTTTAATTCACCTAAAAACGTAGTATGAAAGCAGAGCCATGGTGCTCTGTTTTCATAGTAAAGCGTTACATGAACGGCATATGCAGTTCTAAAACTTCAATCTAAATTAAAAATAATGACTATCGTTCAGGATGGCTTTATTGCACAAATATTTAAAAGTTAATACTTCTTCAACTCACTCAAATCTAAGTCACAACTCGGGTAACCGCATTCGCTTTTATGCTGGCTTTGCACTTAGAGACCGCAATGGGGTGGCATTGGGAAGTTTTTGTGTTTTAGATCGGCAGCCGAATCAAATGACCGATGATGATATGAGTCTGTTAAAAGGCCTGGCAGCAGATTTGATGAATACGCTCAGTGATGAAAATGTGAAGCGAAAAAAATGTGAGGAGATACAGCAACTGAATGATTCGTCTTCATAATTTCAAATGATGCAGCAGATCTTTTTAGACTGGAGTTTCAGTGAAAAGCATTTTAAGATGGTTCTAATATAATTATTTTGAGCCAAAGACATGAACAAAAAGAATGTCATCTGGCAACTTCTATTAGGCTACGTTGCTGCATTGGGTTGTAGTGTGAGCTTTGCTCAAATTCAAGGAAACTATTTTTCACATAAGGATTGGGAAATCGCTTGTGATAATACGGGGACTTGTCGCGTTGCAGGTTATCAAGCGGAGGGCAATCAACCCGCTATTTCTGTGTTATTACAACGTGCTGCGGGCGCTCAAGCGCAAGTCAGCGCACGAGTGAAACTCGATCCTGAAACCTTAAGTGTGGCAAATCAACCACTTCAACTTTACATTTTAGGTAAAAATCAGGGAACTGTACAGCTTGATGCCAAAACTGCGGAAGGTCAGTTAAGTGCAGCTCAAACTCAAAAACTGATTCAAGCCTTACAAGCCAATCAACCGATTGTGTGGAAAGGCAACAACAAAACATGGTTATTGTCGGTGCAGGGCGCTAGTGCAGTTTTACTCCGTATGGATGATTTTCAAAAGCGCATAGGGACAAATTCGGCATTATTGCGTAAAGCCAATAGTAGTTCGGCCAATGTACTCAAACCGAAAAGTATTCCGAAAGTGAATATTCAAAATTACAGTAAGGGCTTACAAACACGGTATGCCGTCAATGCGCCCACAGCCAAACAATTGTTTGGATTGATAAAGAAGAAAACGACAGTAGAAGATTGTCCTCAACTCTTTGATGCAAATTTCTTAGAGGATGATCGGGTCGTGGTGTTTCCAATCAATGGGAAAAATGCCTTGGTCGAAGTGCCATGTTGGCGTGGGGCATATAACAGTGGTAATGGCTATTGGCTGATGGATCGAAATTTAAAGCAAATCAAACAATCCGTGACCTTTTCCGGAAGTGGTTTTAGCGAAGGGCAGATTTTCTCCAATCAACGTGGACGAGGCATTGGCGACTGTCATAGTACGGGGGAGTGGTCATGGAATGGTCAGCGTTTTATCCAAACCTATATGGCAAAAACCACACAGTGCAAAGGATTTGCTGGTGGTGCGTGGGAAATTCCAACCTTGGTCTATCGCGTTCAACTCGACTCTTAATTTGAAAAAGCCCTGATATTCAGGGCTTTAAATGATATAGCGTTTTATTCTATGGGGTTTAAATAAATAACCGAGTACTTTAAAAACGTTTTGGTATTTTTTGTCCACCGACAACCGGTGATTCAGCGATTTTCAACACACCAAATAACCATGTTTCGGCATGATGAACAGCCGTTTTGAGCTCATCACCTAAGGCTAAACGCCCTGCAATAAAACTCGCCAATGAACAGCCCGAACCATGATATTCCCCATCCAGTCGTGGACAACGGGTTTCAGAGACTAATTCACCCTGAACATATAACGAGTTTTGAATATAGTCAGGCGTATTTTCATGCCCACCTTTTACTAATACCGCTTGAGCACCCATCGCAAAAAGTTGCGCAGTTGCTTTAGAAATATCCTCTTCACCTGTGAGCGCACGTAATTCTACGGTATTGGGTGTAAGCACAGTGGCAAGTGGAATTAGTTCTGCAAAGGCTTTGACCAACGTTGCTTGATCGCCCAAAGAGCCACCACTATTGGCTACTAAAACGGGGTCGAGAACATAGTGATATTCGGGATGTTCACGTAAAAACTCAGCGAGAGCCGCGATATTTTCAGTCGTTCCTAACATTCCTGATTTTACACAGCGAATAGGGAGGTCACCGACGACGGCATGTGCTTGAGCCAGCAATAACTCACGAGAGGTTGCTTCAAACGAATACACTTGTTGTGAGTTTTGAACGGTTAATGCTGTACACGCAATGGCAGCATGTGCGCCACTTTGACCAATGGCTTCAATGTCCGCTTGCAGTCCTGCACCACCTGAAGGGTCAAGACCTGAAAAGCACAGTACAGTAGGGCGCACAATGATGTCCTTATTACACAAAATTTGCGATAGTATAGGCAACTTTGAGCGAACACTCGATAGTATTTTTGCAGAAGTGAATGGATAAGGTAAAAGCTGTGATTAAGAATATATTGATCGATCTCGATGGAACATTAACAGATCCAAAAGTTGGCATTACCACTTCAGCACGCTATGGACTGGCGAAAATTGGACATCCCATTTCGGATGAGACCAATATCGATTGGATCATTGGGCCACCTTTGAAAGCCTCTTTGGCCAAAATCCTCAATGTCGATGTGCATAATGTACTTGCAGATCAGGCTTTACTAGGTTATCGCGAGCGCTTTGCAGTGACCGGCTTATTTGAAAATAAAGTTTATCCTGCCGTTGCCGACACTCTAGCAACTTTACAACAGCAAGGCTTTCACTTGTACGTCGCTACAGCAAAGCCGACGGTCTATGCCCGCCAAATTTTAGAACATTTTGATTTGGCACAATATTTTACTGTGATCTATGGCAGTGAACTGAACGGTGAGCGCACCAACAAAGGCGATTTAATTGAATACATTTTGCAGCAAGAACAGTTGGATGCGAAGGAATGTGTGATGGTGGGAGACCGTGAGTACGATATTTTAGGCGCACGCCGTAATGCAGTACATAGTATTGCTGTGAGCTATGGTTATGGTAGTGCAGAAGAAATTCAAACGGCTGCACCGGCACTGGTGATTGATCGTTTTAACGATTTGATTTCGAGTATTGAGCAATTGCAGCAGCAGAAAGTGTCGTAGTTGCACCTAATCAAGAGAATGATGCTGATTATTTAAAGATAATCAGCAAAATCAGAAAAATCAGCCCACAGAAAAACCATTTGAGCAAAGGTGACTCATCATTTTTGATGGTTTCTGCTTCGAGTGCGATGCCATGTTTATCGTAGACAAATACAAAATGTGCATTTGCGCTTAGAGCCATTTCTTGAATGGCTTGTAGCTCGAGTGCGCTGACTTCTTCACTTAAGCGTTCTTTTAACTGAATAAAAATAACCGGCTGTCCAAACTCATACCACTTGAAGTGGATCTGTTGTATGAGTTGGTTGAAGCACTGTTCTGCAACATGATAGTTTCGGACAAAACTTCCACGTTCTATAAAAGCCAAAGGGCAGTTTTGTTCAGCTACAATTTGATGATCACGCGTTAAAACTTGCATTTGATCATAATGAATCTGTACCCAAACTGCGTCAGGAAAAGACGCTAATTTTTCTTCTAACATTACTTTTAGGTTTCATTATTATTTTAGTGGATAGCAGTATGTCATTAAAATTTAGAGAAAAATATAGCTGAGATATAAAAAACACATCGATCTATCGAGTTTTTATCTTAAAACGTCTTTCGCAGTTTTGTCACTTTGAATTTTTAACTTCTACAATTGAAATATCTAAATCTTAAGTGTGTTTTTAAAGCCATTATCCTTTTTCTAGAAAACTGTTTCTCATCTGATTTATGTAATCGATCTTGTAACTGTTTCAGGCTTTTGAAAAAATTCAGACAGAAAACAATAAAGCTGAATGCTATGTCCAAATCATTTTTATTCCCTAGTCAGTGGCTCAAACCTTTGCACCCACGTGATCCACATGAGCATCATCGTGTCGCGACCTCTTTAGAATTGCTTTTTGACTTGATCTTTGTCGTGGCGATCGCAACAGCAGGGCAGCAACTGCATCATGCCATTGTTGAAAATCATTTAGCTCAGGGTTTAACGCTGTATGGCATGGTGTTTTTTGCCTTGTGGTGGGCGTGGATGAACTTTAGTTGGTTTGCTTCGGCGTATGATAATGATGATGCGCTCTATCGAATCTTAACTTTCGTACAGATCATTGGTTCTTTGGTCATTGCTGCAGGTATTCCAAGCGCTTTTCAAAAGCAGGATTTTGACGTAATTGTGATTGGTTATGCCATTATGCGTCTGGGCTTAGTTACAGCAGTGGTTTCGCGTTGCAAAGCATGATCTGTCCCGTCGGAAAACAGCATTACGCTATGCTTTTGGCATCATACTGGTGCAAGTGGGGTGGCTGTTCTTTCATTTTTCACCGCTGCATTTCACCGTTTATCTTTTCATTTTGCTCGCAATTGCTGAACTGTCTATCCCAGTTTTTGCAGAAGCTGCAAGCCGTACACCTTGGCATGCGCATCATATTGCAGAGCGATATTCACTGCTTACCATTATCGTTTTAGGCGAATCTATTGTCGGATGCTCGATTGCCATAACCGATGCATTAACAAATCAGCGTTTTAGTACTGAACTGATTTTTCTGATGGTGGGCGGTCTGATGATGATGTTCACCATGTGATGGTCTTATTTTGATACCAGTATTGCAGAGCGTTTAAATAGCCGAAAAATGGCATTTACTTGGGGTTATGGACATTTCTTTGTCTTTATTAGTATCGCGGCGATTGGTGCAGGTTTAGCTGCCGCAGTTGATGTGGTTTCGCATGAGGCGCTGATTAGTTCTGAGAAAGAAAGCTACTTTGTGGCGATCAGCCTCGTGATTTATACGACAAGTTTATATTTACTTCATGAATTGCATCATCAAAGTGGTTTTAGAAAACTTTTATATCCTTTAACCGTGGTGATTGTTTTGTGTATTCCGTTGTTTATTACTCCTGCGGGTTATGCAATATTTGCGATGGCAGTGGTATATGCATTGAGATTGATGTTTACAAAATGCTATTTGGCAAGATAAGTTAATGATATGATATTCATCAATAATTCGTTATATTGCTGATGAAAATAACGTCCAAGAATCATCAAATAAAGATAAAACATAGAGGATTATATGAAAGGGCAAATACTCGATTTTTCTGTTCAAAATAATACAGGCATCATCAGTGGAGATGATCAGAATCGTTATCAATTTTCTGGAAGCGATTGGAAAGGACAAACTGTTCCTGCTCGTGGACAATTTGTTGATTTTGAGACAAGTGGATTGGGTTACGCAACCGATATTTACTTAGTCGCTGTGCCGAATGCTTTAGGCACGCAATACGGTCAAAAGAGTCGTATTGTTGCTGCACTCTTAGCATTCTTCCTTGGTGGATTTGGTATACATAAATTCTATTTGGGTCGTATTGGATGGGGGATTGTGTATCTGCTATTCTGTTGGACCTTTATTCCATCCATTGTTGCTTTTATTGAATTTATTATTTATCTATGCACTTCAGATGAAGATTTTGCGCGTAAATATGGCTAAAGTTTTTTGTTAAAAGATAAGGCGCATTGTGCGCCTTATTTTATTGTTGCAGATCTCTAGCGGGTTGACCCCATTGGTTGTTCTCGGCTTTGGTGTCTGTAGCCCACCATATAATCAGTGGAATGATTCCGATGATTGTGAGCATTAAAAGTTGCCACCAACCTGAACGTCCCGTGTCATGTAGTCGACGTGCGCCAACAGCTAAGCTAGGAATAAGTAAAACGATATTGGTAATATTTTCTAGCCAAGGTTCACTGCCAATAACGAAATCGCAAATAGAGGCAAGTATAGTGACCAATATACAAAATAGCCAAAAGAACCAGAACTCTTTACGTCGAGCACGTCCTTCAAATTCAGCAAACTTTTTCAGTGGTTTGAATGACCACGCGAAAAAGTCATAGTTTTCCTCTTCTTCACTGTAGTTTGCTCGCGTATTCGTGGAAAAACTTTGTTGGTGTAATGCAATATAGACTTGAATCGCTTGCCCACTTTCATCCAAAGCAAAATCAACCTGTTCTCCACGTGTAGGTGGTCTTTGACCTCGCCATTCATGACCAGCAAATTGATAGTGTTTTCCATCTTCAGCACTAATCACCCCAGTATTAGTTTGAATCGAAAAATCTAGTATTTGTCCTTTCATATTTTTCCTGAGTTAATGTGCTGTAGATAGGGTGGCTACATAAATAGTAGCCACGATTTTTTATTTATTTGGCAGGTTGTCCCCATTGGTTTACTTCAGGTTTGGTTTCTGTTGCAAGCCAAATTAGAACCAGAATTGGTCCAACGAGCGGAATCATTTGTATTAACCAATACCAACCAGATTTATTAATATCATGTAAACGACGTACTGCAACGGAAAGGGACGGAATAACCATTGCTAAGATGAAAATACCTGTGAATATTCCTTTGGTTCTAAGCACTGAATCGACAATCAGAGTAATAATCATTGCGATAAGATAGACCAAAACAAAAAACCAATATTCTTTACGGCGTGCACGTCCAGTAAAGTTGGCATAATTTTTTAGACATTTGACAAACCAATCAATCATGTTGAATTTTGATTCAGCTTGGTCTTGGTTTGAAATTTTATCGAGTTGCTGTGAAATTTGTTGAATAGGATTACTGCTGCCAAGAGCATTGAATACTTGAACAGCTTGACCTTCTGGACTGATATCGAAATCTACATGATCGCCGCGTTTAGGTGAGTTTTGGCCACGCCATTCTGCACCTGTAAACTCATAACGGTTTTGATCATCTCCACTGATAATGCCTGAATTGGTTTGTACTGAATAATCTAAAATCTGACCTTTCATTCTGTCCTCTTTTATTATGTGATTTTTATTAATTGATGTATTTTTATACCGTTTTATATTAGCAGAATATGAATTAAATTAAATGCATAGATTTGCTTGGGTGAATGAAATTCTTCATAAAAAAAGCGGAACACTTTGTTCCGCTTTTGATATTTCGCTGAAAAATTTATTACCAGCTTAACGCTCCACCAGTTTGGTAGTCAGTTACGCGAGTTTCAAAGAAGTTCTTCTCTTTACGTAAGTCCATCATTTCTGACATCCACTGGAATGGGTTATTCACACCAGCAAATTGTTCAGGCAAGCCCAATTGGCTCAAACGACGGTTACAGATGAACTTCAAGTATTCTTCCATCATGCCTGCATTCATACCCAATACACCGCGTGGCATAGTGTCACGTGCATATTCGATTTCAAGCATTGTACCTTCAAGAATCATTTGAATGATTTCTTCTTGGAACTCAGCAGTCCATAGGTGAGGGTTCTCGATCTTGATTTGGTTGATCATGTCGATACCAAAGTTCAAGTGCATAGATTCATCACGTAAGATGTATTGGAATTGCTCAGCAACACCATTCATCTTGTTACGACGACCCATAGACAAGATTTGGCTGAAACCACAGTAGAAGAAGATACCTTCAAGTACGCAGTAGAACGCGATCAAGTTGCGAAGCAAGATTTGGTCGTTTTCAGGTGTACCTGTTTTGAACGTAGGATCACTTAAAGATTGTGTATATTTCAGACCCCAAGCTGCTTTACGAGCCACTGAAGGAATTTCACGGTACATGTTGAAGACTTCGCCTTCGTCCATGCCTAAAGATTCGATACAGTATTGGTAAGCGTGCGTGTGAATCGCTTCTTCAAATGATTGACGTAAGATGTACTGACGGCATTCAGGGTTGGTGATGTGACGGTAGATTGCAAGAACCAAGTTGTTTGCAACCAATGAATCCGCAGTCGAGAAGAAACCTAAAGAACGCATAACAATGGTACGTTCATCTTCGGTTAAGCCATTTTCAGACTTCCAAAGTGCGATGTCATGGTTCATGTTCACTTCTTGCGGCATCCAGTGGTTTGCACAACCGTCTAGATATTTTTGCCAAGCCCATTCGTATTTGAACGGTACAAGTTGGTTTAAGTCAGCGCGGCAGTTGATCATCGCTTTATCGTCAACTTGAACACGCTGAGCACCCATTTCTAGCTCTTCTAAGCCAGGTGCAACGTCTAGATTTTCTAGAGCGTTAGATGCTCTTGCCAACGGATCGGTTGGATCTGTTGGTCGATTTGTACTGGTTCGAGCGGGTTGTGCAGCTGCCAAATTCGGCGATGAGTGCTGTGCATTAGATACCACTTGCGAATCAGTCGTTTTTTGCGGTTCGACGGGCGCAGGCTGGTGAGCTTGTGCAGCTTGTTTCGGTTCATCATCTTCGAAATCGTCCCAACTTAGGATAGACATAACAGTTCTCTCTTCGTTGCTTTATATCTTTTATAGACATCCAGCGTCGCTGAGATGTCCTACTATACGCTCAATTTGTGTAAGCAAAATTAAGTTTTGTCGATCACTGCTCTAAAAGTGTTCGGTAGAGCAAATATCCCCACTACTTATTTTGATTACGCGATTTATATGCCTTGAACCAGAAATAGGCGATCGGGACATAAAAAGTCAAAATAAAGGAAACCACCAAGGCAATTAACCCTAACTGATAGTTATGCGTCATATGTGGCATGGTGGATTCCTTTATTTATTTTTAATTTTTTAATCCCCCTAAATCCCCCTTTTGCAATGGGGGGACTTGCATCCCGCCATTTGCTTCGAGGAATCTCCCTCCTTTATTAAAGGAGGGTTGGGGAGGATTTAAAACCTGTCAGATTACTGACAAGCCTCACAATCAGGGTTGTCAATTGAACATGCCATTGGGACTGGAGCTGCTTGACTAAAACCTTCTTCTTCAGCAGCAACTTCAGCTTTAGGCTCTTCTTTCGCAACAGCTGTTACAGGTGCTGCAACAGTAGCAGGCTTAACTGCGTTCAATGCGCCAGTGTTAATGGTTGATTTCTCAGCAGAAGTCGCACCCAATGCACGTAGGTAATACGTAGTTTTAAGACCACGTAACCATGCCATTTTGTACGTCATATCAAGTTTCTTACCGTTTGCACCAGAGATGTAAAGGTTAAGAGACTGAGCTTGGTCGATCCATTTTTGACGACGTGATGCAGCATCCACAATCCAACGTGGCTCAACTTCGAACGCAGTCGCGAAGATTGCTTTAAGCTCTTCAGGAATACGTGCGATTTTTTGAACCGAACCTTCGAAGTGTTTAAGGTCGTTCACCATTACAGAATCCCAAAGACCGCGATCTTTTAACGCACGTACTAGGTACGGGTTGATCACTGTGAATTCACCAGAAAGGTTAGATTTCACATACAAGTTTTGGAAAGTTGGTTCGATTGACTGTGATACGCCACAAATGTTCGAAATGGTTGCAGTCGGTGCAATCGCCATCACGTTTGAGTTACGCATACCGTCTTTTTGAACTTTAGTACGTAAAGTATCCCAGTCCAAACGTGTTGTACGGTCAACTTCGAACATACGGTCAGGACGAGCTTTTTGTACGATATCTAAAGAGTCAATTGGCAAGATACCTTGATCCCAAAGTGAACCTTTAAATGTCTCGTAAGTACCACGTTCAAGTGCCAAGTCGCTAGATGTTTGAATTGCGTAGTAAGAAATCACTTCCATCGATTCATCAGCGAACTCAACCGCAGCATCAGAACCATAAGCCAATTTCATTTCATATAAAGCATCTTGGAAGCCCATGATACCCATACCCACTGGACGGTGTTTCAAGTTCGAGTTACGCGCTTGAGGAACAGCGTAGTAGTTGATGTCAATCACGTTGTCGAGCATACGAACAGCAGTTTTTACTGTACGAGCAAGTTTTTCACGATCTAACACACCGCCTTGAACGTGTTGTACAAGGTTGATTGAACCTAAGTTACATACTGCGATTTCATCTTCGTTCGTGTTCAGCGTAATTTCTGTACACAAGTTAGAAGAGTGAACTACACCCACGTGTTGTTGTGGTGAACGTAAGTTACATACGTCTTTGAATGTGATCCAAGGGTGGCCAGTTTCAAACAACATAGACAACATTTTGCGCCATAAGTCTTTCGCACGGACTTTCTTATGTAGCATGTTGGTTTCTTTCGCAATGCCTTCGTAGTAAGCATAGCGTTCAGCAAATTCTGCACCTGTTAGGTCATGCAAATCAGGTGTTTCAGATGGTGTGAACAGTGTCCATTCAGCATCTTCGAATACACGTTGCATAAACAAATCAGGAACCCAGTTCGCTGTGTTCATGTCGTGTGTACGACGACGATCATCACCCGTGTTCTTACGAAGTTCTAGGAATTCTTCGATGTCCAAGTGCCAAGTTTCAAGGTATGCACATACTGCACCTTTACGTTTACCACCTTGGTTAACTGCAACAGCAGTATCGTTGGCAACTTTAAGGAACGGTACAACACCTTGTGACTTACCATTCGTACCTTTGATGTACGAGTTAAGCGCACGAACAGGCGTCCAGTCATTACCTAAACCACCCGCCCATTTAGACAACATTGCGTTATCACGCATTGCGCCATAAATGTTGTAAAGGTCATCTGAAATCGTTGTTAAGTAACAGCTAGATAACTGTGGACGTAAAGTACCCGAGTTAAATAGAGTAGGCGTAGACGCCATGTAATCGAAGCTAGACAATAAGTTGTAGAATTCGATTGCACGTTCTTCACGGTTGTCTTCGTTCAATGAAAGACCCATTGAAACACGCATGAAGAATAATTGTGGTAATTCGAAACGTACACCATCTGAGTGGATGAAGTAACGGTCAAATAAAGTTTGTAGACCTAAATAAGTAAATTGGTTTGAGCGTTCTGGTTGAATCGCAGCAGCCAATTTTGCAAGGTCAAAGTTAAGTAGTTCTGGAGAAAGAAGATCAAGCTCGATACCTTTCTTCAAGAAAGTTTCTAAAGCGTCGCCTTCATTCGTGTCAGTATCTAAACCTAAGAACTCTAAACCTGTAGCAACAAGGTCATTACGCAATAAACGCGCAGTCACATATGTATAGTTTGGTTCTTGTTCGATACGTGTACGAGTAGCCATCATCATGGTCGTTGAGATGTCTGACTCTTTTACGCCGTTATAAAGGTTTTTTACAGTCTCATCGATAATCGCTCGAACATCGATGCCTTCTAAACCTTCAGCTGCTTTAACAATATTTGCCTCAAGCGCGCCAAGATCAAGCGGTTTAAGCTGACCGTTTGAACCTGTCACTTGTAAAGTAGGGTGATGGTGAGCACCAGTTTGTTTACGAGCTTCGGCACGTTGTTCGCGGTAAATCACGTAAGAGCGAGCAACTTTTTGCTCACCTGTACGCATAAGCGCAAGTTCAACCTGATCCTGAATTTCTTCAATATGAATGGTACCGCCAGAAGGTAAACGACGGTTAAAGGTATTCAATACCATCTCAGTTAATTGAGAGATACGGTCATGAATACGGCTGGAGTCAGCGCTTTGCTGGCCTTCAACGGCCAAGAACGCTTTACCAATCGCCACAGAGATTTTTTCTGCATCAAAAGGTGCAACGTCACCGGTGCGTTTAATCACCTGAATTTGACCAGGGGTTGAATTCGTTACGCTCATGCTAGCATAGCTCCATTTGTCATCTATTTTTATGTTAGGACCGTTTGAACTGGGCAATTTTTATGCCACAGTGTTTGAGGTTTAAACACAAGACCTAGTGGTTTAAAAATTTATTGAACACAAGATACGGGAAAATTCAGGGTATATCAATATTGACATTTTACTAAATGCTTTGAACTTTTCTGGCAGAAATCCATCTCAAAAAATTCCTATTTTTTATCTTTGTTATATATGCCTTATCCGACAAGGGCATAGCATAGCAAAGTCGAAAAAGAGTGCTTATAGATAACATTGTGGATAACTTCAGAAAGCCTAAAAAGTTGTGAATTAATCAGTCAGTTTTTATTCGATGAAAATGTATCCAAATTTATAATTGTTGGTATTGTGAGCAATAGGGCATGGAAATGATTGGTAAATACGGCTGCAAAAATGTAGCAGGTTAAAATTTATTACAAAATACGATATTGATGTATCAGTTTGGTGAATGCCATCTTGTTTACAATGTAAACGTGTGTATATTGCAAACTATGTTTAAGCGTATCTATCGGATTTCAAATAGGATACGCCCAATCAAATAAGGGGCAATCAATGAGCCAAGAAGAAAAGTTACCTAAAATTTTAATTGTTGAAGACGATGAGCGTCTTGCTCGTTTAACTCAAGAATACTTAATCCGTAACGGACTTGAAGTTGGGGTAGAACCAGACGGTAATCGTGCGATTCGCCGTATTATCGCTGAACAACCAGACATGGTATTACTCGACGTGATGCTTCCGGGTGCCGATGGTTTAACCATTTGTCGTGAAGTTCGTCCACACTACCATCAACCAATTTTAATGTTGACTGCACGTACCGAAGACATGGACCAAGTGTTGGGTCTAGAAATGGGTGCAGATGATTATGTTGCAAAACCTGTTCAACCTCGCGTTTTACTTGCGCGTATTCGTGCATTATTACGTCGTACAGACAAAGCACCAGAAGATGAGGTTGCACAGCGCATCGAATTTGATGATCTTGTAATTGATAATGGTGGTCGTTCTGTCACACTCAATAATGAGTTGGTTGACTTTACTAGTGCAGAATATGACCTTTTATGGTTGTTGGCATCTAATGCGGGTCGCATTCTTTCTCGTGAAGATATTTTTGAGCGTCTGCGTGGTATTGAATACGATGGTCAAGATCGTTCAATTGACGTGCGTATCTCACGTATTCGTCCAAAAATTGGCGATGATCCTGAAAACCCGAAACGTATTAAGACCGTACGTAGTAAAGGTTATTTATTCGTAAAAGAAACCAACGGCATTTAATGTAAAATACCGTCCCTTAGTTTGGCAAAGTAGGACACTTTTACGTGTTTAAACACAGTATATTTTTGCGCGTTTATGCGGGGCTACTGATTTTAGTCTTTTTAGTCGCTACATTTGGCTATTTGCTGGTGCAAATCATTAACTACCAGCGCGCGCAAGAATATCGTGAATCGCTTACTGACGGTTTGGCTTTCATTATAAGTGAAGGTATTGCACGTCAGCCAAATGAACAACAAAAGTCAGATTGGGTGTCAGATGCATCTGATCTACTTGAGTTGCCTATTTATTATGTAAAAGCTAATCAGGTTGATTTAACCCGAGCGGAAACAAAACGTATAGAAGAGCGTAAAGCTGTAGTGCGTTGGGACGCACAAACCACAGCAGCTTATATTATTATTGGCTTAAAAGATGACCCTGCACATCTGCTGTATATTAAAGCCGATAATATTTCAGAACGCCAAATGAAGGCGTTGCCTGTCTTTATACTGGATTATTTGGTGTATTACCCTGGTCAAGAAAAACAATATCTTGAAAAAATCCAGCATCATTTTTCTTACCCAATTTCAATTCAAAATGTTCAGAGTTTGCCTTTAGATCCTGAGCAAATCGGCCGATTACGCTTAGATCACAGCATTATTTTGTATCGTGATAGTGCGACTGAGCGCGGCACGACCATTTCGATCGTATCGCCAATTCCAAGCTCAACTTCAGAAGTTTTGGTCATGGGGCCGGTACCGCTATTCAATTGGATGCCTTTCCAGTTGGCAGCAGGTATTACGCTACTGAGCTTATTTGTCTTGAGCTTGGGTGTTTATGGCCTATTGGTGCCGATGCAACGTAAGCTGCGTGCAGTAAATTATGCTTTAAATAAAATGAAGGGTGGGGACTTATCTGTACGTCTGCCTGTTGAAAGTACCGATGAATTTGGTACTTTAGCATCGAGCTATAACTCAATGTCAGATCATATTGAACGTTTAATTGAAGCACAGCGTGAGTTGATGCGCGCGGTATCGCATGAGCTGCGAACACCTGTGGCGCGGATTCGCTTTGGTGTAGAAATGATGGCGGATGAAGATGACTATGACTACCGTCAGCAGCAAGTTGAACAAATCGACAAAGATATCGAAGCGCTTAATACCTTGATTGATGAAATCATGACTTATGCCAAGCTCGAACAAGGCATGCCATCTTTAGAGTTTGAAGATGTCAGCTTGTTTGAAGTTTTAGATCAGGTCTTGATTGAAACCGAAGCCTTAAAGACAGGGAAAACCTTGGAATTGCAAGCACCACCAATTGGGGTGATTGTGGAAACTGAGCGTCGTTACTTGCATCGCGTTGTACAAAACTTAGTGGGCAATGCAGTGCGTTATTGTGACCATAAAGTCTTGATCAGTGGTGGTGTGAATGATGAAGGCATGGCCTATATCTGTGTTGAAGATGATGGCCCCGGCATTCCAGAAGAAGATCGTAAGCGTATTTTTGATGCCTTTGCACGCTTAGATGATAGTCGTACCCGTGCTTCAGGGGGCTATGGTTTAGGTTTATCGATTGTCAGCCGTATTGCTTACTGGTTTGGTGGAACAGTTGGTATTGATGAAAGTCCAACTTTAGGTGGGGCGCGTTTTACCATGACATGGCCTGCGACACGTTTTAAGAAAAATAAACCGAAGCTAGATGGTAAAGAGCTTAGTGCCAATGACAGCTAAGCGAGCTAAGAAATCTAGCTCAGCTGTATTTAGCGAGTTGTCTTGTCCTGAAATAGATTGACAGTATTCCACTTCAAACCGAGTTAAGCAATTAGCTCGGTTTTAGTTTGCTCATACGTCTGATTCGGGGTGTTCATATTTAAACTTAAATGTGGTCTATAACA
>NZ_VOZT01000049.1:0-24616 GCF_013419625.1 Acinetobacter sp. YH12070
CGACAATAGCAAGAGTGAACCACCTGATCCCTTCCCGAACTCAGAAGTGAAACCTCTTAGCGCTGATGGTAGTGTGGGGTTACCCATGTGAGAGTAAGTCATCGCCAGCTCATTATTCGAAACACCCCCTGACTAGTGCAGGGGGTGTTTTTTTATGTGTGGAGAAAAGGGGAAAAGAAGATAAGCAGAAGCATAAAACAGGGAGATGATAAAAATATTGATAGATTGTGGCTTGAATTATTTAAACATGGATGATTATTAGACAATAAACGCATTTAAAAATCATCAATTGAAGGAATTCTCAGCTTAAAAATGTCGGAAAACCTGAATGTAAGTCAGCTAAAACAACAGTTTAAATGCCTAATTATCGACTTAAGTGATGGCTGATGCCTTATGATTTAGAAATCTACGACCTAGATCGTAGAGTCTGGTTTTTTTCTATAAAATTTGAGTTTTATTCTGACAATTTTCATATCAAATAATCTATCGTCTGATTGTGATTTAGCTTCTAGTAACACATTGAAAATTAATCATTATAAAAACTAGACCCACAGTCCATCGACTTTTTTATGTATAAATATTTCAAAAATATCCGAGTTTTTATGACATTTTATTCCCAAACAACATGGATATATCTGAAAGGTATGGGTCTATACCTTTGTAATTTTGGACAATTTACAGTCAAAAACGGCATTGTAGCGAAAAATAAAACTCACAATTGGAGGTGAGGTTCAATGTCTACAAGCACAATGAATGTGAATAGCGTTGTCGATAACGCTAAGTTCACAAAATCGCATTTCAGCATCATGATGTGGTGTCTAATTCTTATTTTATTTGATGGTTACGACTTAGCGATCAATGGTGTTGCGCTGCCTTTATTGATGAAAGATTGGGGATTAACAGCTGTTCAGGCAGGTATGCTAGCGAGTACAGCACTTGCAGGGATGATGTTTGGTGCCATGATGTTTGGTACTTTGGCTGATAGGATTGGCCGTAAAAAAGTTATCATGATTTGTGTATTTTTATTCAGTACATTCACATTTTTAGGCGGTTTTGCATCAAATCCAACGGAATTTGGCGCGTTACGTTTTATTGCTGGACTTGGCATTGGTGGGGTATTACCGAACCTTGTGGCATTGACATCTGAATATGCACCTAAGCATCTACGCAGTACTTTAGTGACCACCATGTTCAGTGGTTATGCAATGGGTGGCATCATGGCGGCTCTCTTTGGTTCATGGTTTACTGCGGATTATGGTTGGCAAATCATGTTCTTCATTGCGGGTATTCCACTGTTACTGTTGCCATTTGCTTGGAAATTTTTACCTGAATCGCTCACATTTTTGGTGAAGGTGAATCGTCATGATGAAGCACGTCGTATGATTCAAACCATTGCACCTGAACAAACCGTGACTGCAAATACTCAACTGGAACTGACTGAAGTTGCGGTTCCGGGTGGAACGTCTGTTAAAGCGTTGTATAAGCAAGGTCGTGGCGTAAGTACGATGTTGTTTTGGCTGTGTTTCTTTATGTGTCTATTAACCCTTTATGCATTAGGCAGTTGGTTACCAAAACTAATGATGGCCGCAGGTTATTCATTAGGTAGCAGTTTGACGTTCCTATTGGCGATGAATATTGGTGCGGTGATTGGTACGATTGGCGGCGGTATTTTAGCTGACAAATTCCATTTAAAACCGGTGATCATTACATTATGTCTCGCAGGTGCTGTGGCACTATCGTTACTCGGCTTTAATTCACCACAGCCTGTGATCTATCTTTTGGTTGCAGTCGCAGGTGCATCGGCAATTGGTTCGCAAATCTTGCTGTATAGCTATGTTGCACAGTACTATCCGTTGTCTGTACGTTCGACAGGTATTGGTTGGGCTTCTGCAGTTGGTCGTACAGGTGCGATTGTTGGCCCTATTCTGATCGGCTATTTATTATCACAAGAATTGCCACATCAAATTAACTTTATGGCCGTAGGAATTCCAGTAGTCATCGCAGCGATTGCAGTGTTCTTTATTCGCAAAGCGCAAACGGATGAAGAGGTTGCCGCTCTAGAAAATGTGAATAAGGCTTCAGTGAAAACACAGCGTTCGTATAGTTAAAATTTAGATTTAAAAAAGCCCGTTATTTGATGGGCTTTTTTCATGTTGTATTCACATTTTTTATTATTAATTTAGTTTTGAAGAATTTATTAATATTATGATAAATAATGAGATTTTTTATTTTAAATAACTTTTCTAATTTAATTTCATCGTTATATAGAGACTCGATCATACGTTTTTCAGTACAAGCAGAGGTCTGAAAATAGGGGATGAAGTTCAGGGCGTATAAGTAATCAAGTTTGAGGCTTGAGGTTCATTTTGTTACTTAAATATAGTGAACTCTGTGCTCAGTCAGCGCATGATAGAGGCATAGATTTATTCACATTTATCAATAATGTCTCAAGATCATGGAAATATCGTCATGTCCAAAGCCGTACAAGATATAAAAGATTATCCGCTCTATGTTGCAGGTAAAGCAGCGACTACCGATCAGTGGTTAGAAGTGAATCATAAATATACCCAAGACGTATATGCACGCGTTGCGCTCGCAGATGCTGCAACCATTGAAAAAGCCATTGATTCAGCGGTCAAATCTAGTGCTGCAATGGCGGCATTGGAACCTTTTCAAAAACAAAAAATTTTACTGCACTGTGTAAAACGCTTTAATGAAATGCGTGCAGAATTGACTGAAATTTTAATTGCGGAAGGTGGAAAACCGCGTAAAGCCGCAGCTGCTGAAGTTGAACGTTTAATCAATACCTTTCAAATTGCTGCCGATGCTGTCACACAGATGGATGATGGTCGTATGATACCATTGGCGGTTACCGCAGCGGCATCCGGTTATCAAGGCATGGTCAAACATGTGCCGATAGGCCCTGTATCGTTGATCAGCCCGTTTAATTTTCCGATCAATCTTACTGCGCATAAAATTGCACCTGCCATTGCTGCAGGCTGTCCATTTGTGTTGAAGCCTGCAAGTTTGACGCCTATTTCAGCTTTAAAAATTGCGGAAGTTTTAGCAGAAACAGATTTACCTAAAGGTGCCTTTTCGGTTTTACCTTGTCCACGTGAACATGCAGATGTCTTGGTCACTGACGACCGATTTAAACTGCTCAGCTTTACCGGTTCCGATGTTGTCGGCTGGGATATGAAAGCGCGTGCGGGGCGTAAAAAAGTGACTTTGGAACTCGGTGGCAACGCTGCTGTATTGGTTGAGCCTGATACTGAAATTTCAGCGGCATTTATTGAACGCTTAGTCGGTGGGGCGTATAACCATGCAGGGCAGGTGTGTATCAGCGTACAACGCATCTTGGTGCATGCTGATATCTATGCCGATGTAAAGAAAAAACTCGTGGCCAGAATGAAGCAGCTTAAAGCGGCTGATCCACAGTTGGAAAGCACCATGGTCGGTCCCATGATTAAGGAAGCGGAAGCAACACGCGTGCATAAATGGGTCGATAAAGCAGTCAAAAAAGGAGCTAAAGCTTTGGTTCGTGGTGAACATCAGGGTGCTTTGCTCGATCCAATTTTATTGGAAAGTGTCGATGAATCACTGGAAGTGTATAAAGATGAAATCTTTGGTCCTGTAGCGATTTTAGAGAAATACAAAAATTTTGAAAAAGGCATCGCCAAAATTAATAGCAGCCGTTTTGGCTTACAGGCGGGCGTCTATACGCAAAATTTGAATAAAATGCTGTATGCGTGGAATCACTTAGAGGTCGGTGGAGTGATTATTAATGACATTCCATCTTTCCGTGTCGATAACATGCCATATGGTGGCGTAAAAGATTCTGGCTTAGGCCGTGAAGGGATTCAGTCTGCCATTCGAGATATGCAAGAAGAACGCGTATTGGCGATAAAATTGTAGCCATTTAAACATGGGCTTGGTTCAGCATGGATCTGTTCGAAGCCCAGTTTTTGAATCATTTCAAAAAATCTAAAGTGAATAAGAAAAATGAAACGAATTTTATTATTGGTCAGTTTGATGACCGTGAATATGGCTGTCTTTGCCTTTAACGCCACTCAAATGGTGACGGATGCACGCAGTCAAATTGGGAAAACCTTATATTATGATCCTGCGTATACTGCACTGCGTTATCCAATGGGAGATGTCCCTTTAATCAAGGGTGTTTGTACCGACGTGGTAATTCGTGCATTACGACAGCAAGGGATTGATTTACAACAAACCATTCATGAAGATATGAAAGCCAATTTTAAGCAGTATCCACAAAAATGGGGCTTAAAAAGTACTGATAAAAATATTGATCATCGGCGTGTTCCCAATATTCAAACCTGGATGCAACGCCAGGGCTATGTAGTCAAAGATAAGCAGTATTTGGCAGGTGATATTGTCACTTGGGACTTAGGGCGTGGTTTAGTGCATATTGGCGTGGTTTCAGATCGTAAAATGAAAGCTAGCGATGTTCCGCTCATCATCCATAATATTGGAGAAGGTACACAGGAAGAAGATCTTTTGCATGCCTATCAAATTACCGGACATTATCGAGTGAAATAACTTTAAAAATTTAATTGGAAATAAAATATTCCTAAAAGTTATATTATTAATAACTTAAATTGTATGAAAAATAAGCTGATTAAATGAACATTTAAGCCTAAACACATTATAAAAATGGAATATTTGCCGTAGAAATTACAGAAAAACTTAAAAAAAGTGAGTATTGTTAATTCATACAAAGGGAAAGTTATTTGTGGTGTTTTTAACCAAAATGCGCATGTGATTTTTCTGTTTGCAATTTGGTATAGACGCTCACAAGGTATCTCACCAGATCAAACACCCAGAATTTTATTTTTATGGTTCTTTTTTTGCTCGCGATATAACCATAACAAGCAGCAGTTAAAGATGCCTGAGGTTTAGGTGTTCTATGTCAGATAATCGTGAAATCTGGTCGGCACGATCAGGATTTATCATTGCCGCTATTGGTTCCGCTGTAGGTTTGGGAAACATTTGGCGTTTCCCTTACGTGGCGTATGAAAATGGTGGCGGTGCATTTTTAATTCCCTATTTAATTGCAATTTTTGCAGCGGGTTTGCCTTTATTGTTCTTAGATTATGCAGTGGGGCATAAATTCCGAAAAGCACCGCCAACTGCATATAAAAAACTTATGAACAGTGAGGCATTAGGCTGGTGGCAAGTGATGGTGACACTCATCATCGGGATCTACTATGCCAGCGTATTGTCATGGGCCGGTAGTTACATGTATTACGCCATTGGACAACAATGGGGCTCAGATACGGAAAGCTTTTTCTTTAAAACCTATCTACAAAATGGTGATGGCTTAACATTTGGTTTTGTTCCGACTTTATTTGTTGGTTTAGTCATTGTTTGGGCTGTGGTGATGTTCATTCTCTATGGCGGTGTACGTCGTGGTGTAGAACTTGCCAATAAAATTTTTATGCCGTTATTGATCGTGTTATTTAGCATTTTAGTCATTCAAGCATTGCGTCTACCGGGTGCGGCAGAAGGCTTAAATGCATTCTTTACGCCAAACTGGGAAGCGATGACCGACTATAAAGTATGGTTAGCAGCCTTTGGTCATATCTTCTTCTCGTTATCGATTGGTTTCGGGATCATGTTGACCTATGCGTCTTACTTAAAAGCAAAAACCAACTTAACCGGTTCAGGTGTAGTCGTTGCATTAGCCAACTCATCATTTGAAATCTTAGCGGGTATTGGCGTCTTTGCAGCACTTGGTTTCATGGCACAAAGTTCAGGTGTACCTGTAAAAGAAGTAGTATCTGGTGGTATTGGTTTAGCCTTTATTGCCTTCCCGAAAATCATTTCGAGTATGGGGGCAGGCGGTGATTTGTTCGGCTTCTTGTTCTTTGCTTCGTTGGTGGTTGCAGGGATTACCTCTATGGTGAGTATCTTGCAAGTGCCAATTGCAGCGTTTCAAGACAAATTGGGTTGGTCAAAAAATAAAGCTGTGAGCATTATTGGTGGCGGTTCAGCAATCGTATCTACACTTTTATTCTCTACACAAAGTGCCATTACTTTTGTTGATATCATTGACTACTTTGCCAATAACATTGGGATCGTGGGTGGTGGTTTACTCTCTATTATTTTGGTGTCGTGGTTCCATCGTCCATTGATGAAACAATTACAAGAGCATGCAAATCAATACTCAAGTATCAAGTTGGGTCAAGGTTGGAATTTCTTATTGACCGTGATCACCCCAATTTCATTATTGGTTGCACTTGTATTGACGATTAAGGCTGTCGCAACTGAAGGTTATGGCGGTTATCCTGCAACGACACTTTGGTTGGTGGGTGGTTCGGTATTGGCCTTCTTTGTATTGGGTTCTGTTCTATTAAGCTTGTGTAAAGACAAAGGTCCAGAGGAGAATTAATATGAATACATCTGCAATGATCATGATGATTTTATCAATTGTTTTGCTATGGGGTGGTTTACTTTTAGCGACGATTCATTTGGTGAAAAATCCTGACGAAGCTGAAGATTAAATTTAGAATGACGAAAAAAATGCCCGATGAAATCATCGGGCATTTTTTATGATTGTTTACATCTAAAAAGGTGTTTATTGATTTAGGCCGTTTTTACTATACGGCAATAATAGAAGCCATCGCCATAACCCACTTTCGGGAAAAGTTGACGACCATGGATTTGTTCAACTCCCCAATCTGCTTCAATTTTAATTTCTTGGGCATCGGCATGATTGGCAAAGAACTCAACCATTTGCTGTTCATTTTCAGCTTTTAAAATCGAGCAAGTGATGTAAAGCAGCGTACCGCCAACTTTAAGTTGCTTCCACATGTTTTCCAAAATTTGCTTTTGTAATACTACTGTTTTCGCAATGTCGCCCGATTGACGTAGTAAACGAATGTCAGGATGACGACGCATTACACCGACAGCAGTACATGGCGCATCGAGCACGATACAATCAGCAAGCTCAGGAACAGTGTAAGTGATGGCATCGGCAGTTTGGATTTCGACATGTTTACCATCGAGAACCAAACGATCAAGGTTTTCAACTACACGTTTCAGGCGCTTTTCATCTTGGTCGAGTGCGATGAGTTTCTTCGGTTGGAAGGTCTCTAAAATGTGTGCAGTTTTACCACCGGGCGCAGCACAAGCATCAATCACAAATTTACCATCGAGATTTGGTAAGAGTGTTGCACACAGCTGAGCATGTTCATCCTGTACCGAAAAACCACCTGCTTCAAAGCCCGGCAAACTTGGAATATGTAGACTTTCATCCATCACAATACCGACATTAGAGAGTTCACAACGATGTGCATCGATGCCTTCATCTTCCAGAATATCAAGGTATTCATCACGGCTCACTTGGCGTGTATTGACACGTAAAGTCAGTGGCGCAATTTGTTTAAGCTCATAGCTGAGCTCGTCAAATTGTTCACCCCAGTCTTTTTTCAAACGTTTAGATAACCAACTTGGTAAATTGGTTGCTTGTTCAAGTACGTCGTAGAACTGTTCTGTTTCACGTGTTGCACGGCGCAAAATTGCGTTGATGAGGCCACTTAGACTTCCCATACCCAATTGTTTTGCAGCTTCCACCGTTTCAGAAATTGCAGCGTGAGCCGCGACACGGGTACACAACAATTGATACAAACCGAGGTATAAACAGGTTTCAACCACTTGGTTATCTACTGGTTTAGACAGTAATGGTAAAGTCAGTTGTTTCAATGCATACCATTGACGTAAACAACCGAGCACCAATTCGTGGAATAAAGCACGGTCTTTATCAGACACAATATTCATTTGCTGCGCGAGTACCGATTGCAGCGATTGACCATTTTGGACAGCCAATAACGTCTTCACTACCTGAGCACGTAAATTAAGGTCTCGGGTCGAGGCGTTGGGAGATTGCTTCATTATAAAATTTGTCCAATAGTCAATTTTTGGGTTTGTAAAATTTGTACAGGGTTGAGTGGTTTAGCACCTGGCCATTGTAAAGAGGTCAAAATAATCACGCTGCCATTGGCACAGGCAACGTGTATGCCTTTTTTGTCGATGGCAATGATTTCACCTGCTTGAGCGTTCGGTGCAGACACAGCAGAAAGTTCAGAATGCCAAACACGTAAGTTGTTTTGTTCATCCAACTGAATAAATGCTACCGGCCACGGATTAAAGGCGCGAATGTTACGATCAATTTGTACAGCATCGATGGACCAATCAATTTTTGCTTCAGCTTTTGATAGCTTATGTGCATAAACTGTTAATGCTTCGTCTTGAACTTCACGGCTGTCTAAATATTGCTGCAATGTTTGTTCAGTGTCTAAAACGGCAGTAATTGCAGTTGCACCTTGCTCTGCAAGTTTGTCATGCAAAGTTGCAGAGGTATCCGTTGCTTCAATCGGGCAGATGGTTTTATACATCATGTCGCCAGTATCTAGTCCGGCTGCCATTTTCATAATGGTGACACCTGTTTCAATATCACCTGTTGCGATGGCACGTTGAATCGGTGCTGCACCACGCCAACGTGGCAGCAATGAACCATGAATATTCAGACAGCCATATTTCGGGGTATCTAGCACCACTTGCGGCAAGATCAAACCATAGGCTGCAACCACCATAACATCGGCATTTAAGGCCTTTAATTCCGCTTGTGCGGCTAAACCTTCTTCAGTCGATGATTTGAAATGAAGGGGTTGGTAAACAGGAATATGGTGCTCTAAAGCCAATTGCTTTACGGCAGAAGCTGTGAGTTTTTGTCCACGTCCAGCTTTGCGGTCAGGTTGAGTGTATACCGCAACAATTTCATGTTGTGTGTTGAGCAAAGCAGCTAGTGCTGTTGCGGCAAATTCTGGCGTACCGGCAAAGATGATTTTCAAAATGAATGAACCGAATCTGTGTTGAATATGTGGATTATAGCAAATGATTAATGCGTAATTTAGAACATTAGAAATTGATTTTTGCAACTTTGAAGCTGTCCAAGCTCAATGATTTCATAACCCAAAATCGCAAATTTGCAATTTTTAAATAAATTATATTTATATAAAATTTAAAAATTATTCATGAAAGTTTTGTATTGTGCAGCCTTTGATGGCGGTATAGTAGATTTCAGTTAAAAGATTTTTGTCGTCAAATCACTCGGTTTTATTTATAGACCCATCTGCCCAAATCTCAGCTTAAAAAGCCATCTTTAAAAACAATGGCTTGGTGTATGATAGGTTTAAAATTCGACTGATTTTACATCATTGTCAGTATGATTTAGCCAGAGTGAATCTGCAGGGTTCATTTCAAGCTCAAACTTTGTTGGAAATATAAAATGCCTGACTATCGTTCAAAAACATCGACACACGGAAGAAATATGGCGGGTGCGCGCGGCTTATGGCGTGCAACTGGTATGAAAGATGAAGACTTCGGTAAACCAATTATTGCTGTCGTGAACTCATTTACCCAATTTGTACCGGGTCACGTTCATCTTAAAGACCTTGGTCAACTTGTGGCGCGTCAAATTGAGCAAGCAGGCGGTGTTGCTAAAGAATTTAACACCATCGCAGTCGATGACGGTATTGCGATGGGCCATGACGGCATGCTGTATTCATTGCCTTCACGTGACTTGATTGCAGACTCAGTAGAATACATGGTGAGCGCGCACTGTGCTGACGCAATGGTCTGTATTTCAAACTGTGACAAAATCACCCCAGGGATGTTGATGGCGGCAATGCGCTTGAACATTCCAGTGGTATTTGTTTCTGGCGGCCCAATGGAAGCGGGTAAAGTCAAAATCCGCGGCAATGACAAAGCGATCGACTTGATTGATGCCATGATTGTGGCTGCAGATGACAACTATACTGATGAAGAAGTAGCAGAATACGAACGCTCTGCATGCCCAACTTGTGGTTCATGCTCAGGTATGTTCACCGCAAACTCAATGAACTGCTTAACAGAAGCATTGGGCCTGTCTTTACCGGGTAACGGTTCTACACTGGCAACACATGCAAACCGTAAAAAATTATTCGAACGCGCAGGCTCTTTAATTGTTGAATTGGCTAAACGTCATTATGAACAAGATGATTACAGCGTATTGCCACGTGAAATGGTGACCAAAGCCTCGTATGAAAATGCCATGACTTTAGACATCGCGATGGGTGGTTCAACCAATACCGTTCTACACTTGTTGGCGGCTGCCAATGAAGCGGGTGTTGATTTCACGATGGATGACATTGACCGTTTATCTCGCAAAGTGCCTGTTCTATGTAAAGTTGCACCTGCGAAAAACGACGTACATATGGAAGATGTACACCGTGCTGGCGGTATCATGTCCATTCTCGGTGAATTAGACCGTGCAGGCTTATTGGACACATCTGTAGGTACTGTTCACGAAGCAAGCTTAAAAGATGCTTTAGATAAATGGGACATTATCCGTACTGAAAATGAAGACGTTTACCAATTCTTCCGTTCAGCGCCGGGCGGTGTACCAACGCAAACTGCATTCTCACAAGATCGATATTACCAACGACTAGATGGTGACCGTGAAAATGGCGTGATCCGTAATGCTGAACATGCGTTCTCGAAAGACGGTGGCTTAGCTGTGCTTTACGGCAACATTGCGCTCGATGGTTGTATCGTAAAAACTGCGGGTGTAGATGATTCAATCTTGAAATTCAACGGTACTGCACGTGTGTTTGAAAGCCAAGATTCAGCAGTAGAGGCGATCTTGGGCAATGAAATCAAAGCCGGTGATGTGGTTGTGATTCGCTATGAAGGCCCACGTGGTGGTCCGGGTATGCAAGAAATGTTGTACCCAACCAGCTACTTAAAATCGAAAGGTCTAGGCAAAGAATGTGCATTATTGACTGACGGTCGTTTCTCGGGCGGTTCGTCAGGCCTTTCTATTGGTCACGTGTCTCCAGAAGCAGCAGAAGGTGGTGCAATTGGTTTAGTGGAAGATGGCGATTTAATCGAAATTGATATTCCAAACCGTACCATCAACCTTGCTGTTGATGAAGCAACCATGGCCGCTCGCCGTGCAGCGCAAGAAGCCAAAGGTTGGCATCCAGTTGAAGAGCGTCCACGCAAAATTTCGAAAGCATTGAAAGCGTATGCAATGCATACCACGAGTGCGGCGAAAGGCGCAGTACGTGAAATCTAAACTTTAGATGTTTAATTAAAAAGCACTCCACATGGGGTGCTTTTTTAATTTACATCTACATAACTTGCATTGGATACGAGGAAATGTCATCCGCAACTGTCTGAGGTAAACGGTAATTTAAAAGTGAATGTTTCTGCGATCATTTTTTTAGTTGCAAACAGTTGCCGAGTTTTGCGGATGACAAATGGTTTTGGTTACTTTTGCCGAAACAAAAGTAACATACGAGCTCCGAAAATTAGCTTTTATAGAGGTAAGACTCCGCTGTAATCAGCTTTTAAATGAAATAATGGGACAATAATTCTAAGTTATAGATTTCTTAATCTGATTAAAAATAATGTTTCTTGAAGCAAATAAATAAAATTTAATAATTAGTGGATGTCATTAAAATTCTAAAAAGACAGCCTCGAATAGTAGCTATAATTTATATGGCTTTGTGTAGGCAATCCCTTACTTTTGAAAGATCAAAAGTAACAAAAATCTTTTGTTCTCCTGATATGGCATCCCTGCCATACAGGAAAACAGCGACATCCATGTCGTTTTGTCATGTGATTGAATGGTATTGCATGCGCTAAAAATCTTTTTTGTTGAGATGTAATTTCTTTTACATGCCGAGCGCTTTCTATACAATAAATTTAAAAGAACCCGCCAAAGCTGAAGCCAAAATCAGCCATCGCCAAGGAACAACAATGAGTAAAAATAATATCCGCGAACATTCTGCTCCTGTTTATGAAGGCATAGAGAATGCGCCTGCACGTTCCATGATGCGTGCCACGGGCTTCCAAGATGCAGACTTTAAACGCCCATTTATTGGTATTGCTTCGACTTGGGCCAATGTCACGCCGTGTAATATGCATATTGATGGCTTGGCGCGTGAAGCTGAAAGTGGGGTGAATGCTGCAGGCGGGAAAGGCATTATTTTCAATACCATCACCATTTCTGACGGCATTTCCAACGGTACAGAAGGCATGAAATATTCTCTGCTGTCGCGGGAAATCATTGCCGACTCTATAGAAGCTGTGGTGGGCTGTCAGGCCTATGATGGGGTGATTGCTATAGGCGGCTGCGACAAGAACATGCCGGGCTGCATTATGGGCTTGGCACGTTTAAATCGTCCGGGCCTATTTATTTATGGCGGCACCATTAAACCCGGAGCAGGTCATACCGACATGATCTCGGTATTTGAGGCGGTAGGCCAGCATGCCAAAGGCGAGATTAATGAAATTCAAGTGAAGCAGATTGAAGAAGTCGCGCTGCCGGGGCCGGGTTCGTGCGGCGGTATGTATACGGCCAATTCGATGGCTTCAGCGATTGAAGCCTTAGGCATGAGCTTGCCAGGTTCATCGGCGCAGGAAGCAGTTTCAGCAGATAAAATTGAAGATTGCCAACGCGCAGGTGAAGCCGTGATGAACCTGCTGCGTCTCGATATTAAGCCGCGCGACATTATGACCAAAGCCGCTTTTGAAAACTCGATTAAAGTGCTGATTGCTTTAGGCGGGTCAACCAATGGCGTACTGCATTTGATTGCTATGGCGCATACCGCAGGTGTGGAACTGTCTTTGGACGATTTTGTGCGCATTGGCAAAGACATACCTGTGGTGGCCGATGTGCGTCCATCGGGTCAATATTTAATGTCGGAACTGATTGCCATTGGCGGCATTCAACCGCTAATGAAGCGCATGCTGGATGCAGGTATGCTCGATGGCTCTTGCCTGACCGTTACGGGTAAAACTTTGGCGGAAAACTTAGCCGAGGTAGAGGATTATCCTGAAGGTCAGCAAATTATTCTGCCATTTGATGCACCGATCAAAAAGGATTCGCACTTAGTGGTGCTAAAAGGCAATCTGTCACCGACAGGTGCAGTGGCTAAAATTACCGGTAAAGAAGGGCTGTATTTTGAAGGGCCTGCGCGGGTATTTGAGGGTGAGCAGGGTGCCATGCGTGGTATTTTAGATGGCGAAGTACAAGAAGGTGAAGTGGTGGTGATCCGCGGTGTTGGGCCGAAAGGCGGGCCGGGTATGCCGGAAATGTTAAAACCGACTTCAGCGATTATTGGTAAAGGTCTAGGCCAATCTGTTGCACTGTTGACTGATGGGCGTTTCTCGGGCGGCAGCCATGGTTTTGTGATTGGGCATGTGACACCAGAAGCCTATGAAGGCGGCCCAATTGGCTTGGTTAAAAACGGCGATAAAATTTCAATTAACGCTGAAACCCGTGAAATGACTTGGCATGTGGCTGAGGATGAAATTGCTGCACGTCGCGCGGCCTGGGTCAAACCGAAACCCAACTATACCCACGGCGCTTTGGCTAAATTTGCCAAGTTGACCTCTGGTGCGGAAAAAGGTGCGGTGACTGACCTAAATCTAGACGTCTAATCCATTGTTAAACATTGAACATTCAGCCCTGACTTGATATAAGTTTTGCACAAGGCTTATATCTCATTTAAAACAGCTTCATAATAGAAGTTGACTTTAAGTATGTGCTGGCAGTGCTCAGTACAATTCATCATTTTGAGGCAAAAACGCATGTCACTGTTACGCCGTTGGTTCGATCCAATCCGATCGAGTTGGTTTTATCAGAAACCGACCCGACAAGCGGTGTTACCCACGGAACAAGGTCTGAGTGTTTATCTTCGACTGGATGATGTCTATAGCTATTTGGCTGCGCAGCAACTGCCTCAATTAGAAGAAATTCTCAGTGATGAAATTAAACCACTGAAAGTGATTATTTGTCGTCAGAGTGCTGAACCTCCAAATCAAATGTCATCGATAGAATGGCAACAATATTGTCTGAATGATGCCCAAATTTTAGCGCGGCAGCATCGTTTTAGTTTTCATGAAACACCTGAACAACCGACCGCTGAAGCTTTAGAACAAGCCGAAATTATTCTAAAAAATACCCCATTACGCGGCCAAGACTTTCTTTATTTACTTGAAGATGTGTTCCACATGTTGTGGCAAAAGCAGTATGGCAAGCTGAGAACACTGTACGCGATGGCCAGCCGTCATCATAAAGCGCAAGATTTTCCAGAACGGATCTTTTCTGACTTACCAATTTTGACGGGGTATTTTGAGTTTGGCGAACGTAAGTACCATGCTGTAGATGATTTACTGCGTTTAACACGCCGTTTAAAACAACAAAAACTCCTGACAGATAACCCGATCTTTATGATCAATCATATTGAATGGCGTGAGCACCTGATCAGTGATGCAGAAGAGTTGAATGAAATTCAGGGACTCGATCCTGAGCTTGATCTCTACATCGCGATGGAAGATCCGATTTCATGGTTACTGTTGGCTTATATTCGTGAGGAATTGGCGGACTATTATAATATTCAGCTGAATGTGTATCCATTGTCGTATCACGGTCGTGATCTGTTTGACTGGAGTTTGGCAACACGTCTGTCTAAACGGACCGAAGTTAAGTTCACGCCATTTTGCCGGCCTACAGAAGCTGCGACATTAGCTATGTCACAGCTTTACTACAGTGCGCCCGAAGAGCAGCGTATTGAGGTGATGTATCGCATTTTGGAGGCCGTATGGACCAAAGGGCGTGATTTATCCTTTAAAGCACATTTTCAGGCTTTACAGTATGAGTTAGAGATTTCTGAACTGACTACTGACGATATTGCTGAAAAATTAAAAGAAAATGATATGCACTGTGAGATGAAGTCACAGCCGGATTTTCCCGTCTTGGAATTACGTATTGCAGGTCAAAGCTATGTATTTAATAGCTTATACCGCGTATGGATGATTGAAAGTATTTTCAGTAATGTGTTAGAAGAGAAGTATAAAAGTGAAAACACCGCTGAAAGTGAAGCCAGAGAATATGAAGAAAGAAAAAGTTGAGTCATTAGAGCAAGCCCGCGCACAGATTGATGTGATTGATCAGGGGATTATTGAGCTCATTGCTGCACGTCAGTTTTATGTCGATCAAGCGGTGCGTTTTAAGCGTTCAGTACAGGATGTTCAATCACCAGAACGTGTCGAAGCGGTGATAAGTAAAATTCGTCTACAAGCCACAGAGCACGGTGTAAATGCAGATATTGTGGAACGTTTATACCGCGATATGATTCAGCATTTTATTCAACGTGAGTTGAAAGAGATTCGACCGTAATTTTTAGTTTTTGAGATTAGATCAAATTTATTAATGTTCTTTTTTAATATCACCAACTGAAAAATAATGATTTGATTTACATTTTGAAATTTTATTAATTTTTTTATTTGTTATTCTTTATCCAATTAGGCTTTGTTGCACAAAGATTTCATAACTATATGATTTTAAAGGTTTTGATTATTTTTTGATCCAAAATTAAATTTATTTAAATCAGATGCTTACATATTTATGCAACAAAGCCAGTTACCTCTAAAAAACAAATTAGGATATATTGGCGTAAATGGTATTCTTTCAGATCCTGATACTAAATTAGATGCGAATGGAAAATTCTTTATTCCTGCTAAAACTGAAAAATACTATTTAAAGAAACCTCCAGTAGATTATGCTAATAGTACAGGAGATTTATTTTTTTCATTCCCTAATTATCAAACAAAAAGAATTGAATATGCTGACCTCTATGTAGATCAAGTTCCCGAAGATAGGGCAGGCTTTGACCATCTTAATAAAATTGATGTGGGAATTATCTACTTAGATCCTGAATAAATAGATAGTCGTTTGATCCTAGACAAAATAATGGGCACATATTCCCTCTAAAGATAAAGTAAGGTTAACTTTAGAGATATAAAAATAGCTAAACGCTGTAGTCTAAAAATATACAACAAGCTAATTATTATGCGCTTTCAAACTCACACGAGTCTGTAGTTTCAATCGCCCATAAATTAGGTGTAGGGTATCAACCTTAGATAACTGGATTCGCTAAGCTAATCTAGTTGGTTCAAGCAAACGTCAACTTTCACCAGAACAACAGCGTATTCTAGACTTAGAAAAAGATGTCAAGCAGCTCAGGGAAGCCAATGCTGTCTTGTTTGAATATATTGAAATTTACTACAATCGAATCAGAAAGCATTCTGCAATTGGCAGGTTAAGTCCTGAAGCCTTTGAACAGAAATATTTTAATAATTTAGAGGGATCTGTTGTCCACGATACTGTCTAGGATCATTTCTTAGCTTTAAAACTCATACCTTTACCTTAAACTCCGCAGCGAGAGAAGTATGATGAAGCATTTTTTTATTTTCTTAACCTTATTTTTTATATTTGGTAGTACTGCTTGCTCGTCTGAGAAAATTAGTTTGAATCAGAATGAAGTTAAAGAAGCTCAAAAAAAAGAATCAATTTCAACGCTGTCTAAAGAAGATACAGCTATAATAAATGATTATAAAAATACTATTAATAAACTTAATCTGAGAGATAAAGAAAACGCAGATAAAGTAATGAAAGATAGTTTGTCTGAAATAAAAAAGATCACGAATGATCAAGAACGACAAAAGATTGAAATGCAAATCTACTTAGCAACAGGCATGTATGAAGAGGCTTATAATCTTAATAATAAAATGTTAAAGGACTCTTTCAGTCAGGAACTTTTAGTGACTCAGTGTGAGTTAAGCTATTATGCTAAAAGATCGAAAGATGAATATGAAAAATGTTATTCCGATTTAGCATTGATTTTAAAAGAAGAATTAAGGAAAGTATCAAAAAATGACCCTCAGTATATTTATGGTGAGTGGGGCTATTTGCTATCAATGTATAAATCAGGGAACGTTGAATATAAAAATAAAATAAAAAAATTTATTGATTCGATTCAAGATGAAACGGTGAAATATCAATTCGAAAGTTCTTATGGTTTAGCTGAAGAGCAAAAGAGTAGTTATGAGAGTAATTAAAATAAATAAGTTGTAATTCCTTTTTTATTGAATCCAACTACCTTGTCTATAGCTGATTTCAAGCACAGCCTCAACTTTTTATTGAGGCTCTATTCCAAAAACACTGATTTTTCAAAGCGCCTGAATTGCATAGCATAGAACCAATTCTTCAGCGAGTTTCGCCATGATTTGGTTCGTCATCACAGTTTTTGCAATTGCAGGTCTGATTAAAGGCACGATTGGGTTAGGCCTGCCTGCGGTATCGATGGGCTTACTTACCATTGTGATCAGTCCATTTCAGGCAGCCACATTATTAATCATTCCATCCATGGTCACCAACTTTTGGCAACTATTTGCTGAAGGGCAGGTATTGCGCCTAATTCAACGCTTTTGGCCCTTGTTACTTGGGATTATCGTCGGTTCAATTTGGAGTATTTTTCCAACTTTAGGACATGGTGAATTTAAAAGTGAAGCTTTACTGGGGGGCATGTTAGCACTATACGGACTGTATGGGCTTTGTGCGAAAAGCTTACCAAACTTTGCACCACATGAAAAATGGCTATCTCCAATTATCGGTTATCTCGGTGGAGCGCTGACTGTAGCCACAGGTGTGGTGGTGATCCCGGTGGTGCCATATTTGCAAGGTTTGCAACTCAAACGCGATGATCTCGTACAGTCACTCGGTTTGGCCTTTACCACGTCAACCATTTGTTTGGCGGTGTTCTTACAGCAAAATCCTGTGGAAGATCTCCCGATTGATTATGCCATGTCAGCCATGGCACTGGTTCCTGCGCTCATTGGCATGTGGGCAGGGAAAAAAATCCGTTACCGCATTCCAGAACAAAAATTCCGTAAGGTGTTTTTTATCGGGTTGATTGCCCTTGGTGGCTATATGATGTTGCACCAGTTTGACGTGATTTAAAGCCTAGACTTAGCTATCCAAAGCAGATTTTTGAGACAGTAGAAACTGACTGAAATGCTGATAATTTAAGGGTAAATCATCAAAATTACGTGCGGTGAGCAGCAATTTTCGATTGGCCCAGTCGCCGCTGAGCTCAACTTGGGCAAAGGCATACAAATTGATTAATCGTTGGGCTGCACGTTTTGGCATGATGGCAATGCCCACACCATTCGCCACCACTTGCGCGATCGCGGCAAAGTTCGGCAAACGCAGCCGATACTGAATTTCACAGCCGAATAATTTGGCTTGAGCCTCGATCGATTGTTGCAAGGAATGATATTGCATCAAACCGACAAAGGGATAATTCAAAATCTCTGCGGGTTTGACGCTAGATATCGAGGCCAATTCATGAGTTATAGGACAAATCAGTACCAAAGGATCATTTGCAAACTCAAGTGTTTGTAACTTTTCGGATTTAAAGAAACCCGAAATTAGACCTAGTTGTGCATTGCCTTGTTCAATCGCTGCAATGATGTCTTTAGACTCGGCTTCATGCAGCTCAATTTGTGTGTTGGGATTTTCAAGCAAATAACGTGGTAACAAGACCGGTAAATATTCACTTTGTGCAGATGAATTACACCATAAGGTCATATTGGAACTTAACCCATGGGCAAAGGGCAGCATCGCGTGTTCTAATTGTTGCCCCTCACCTAAGATGCGCTGTGCATGTTCAACCAAGGTTTGACCGGCAAGAGTCAGTTTGACACCTTTGGCTTGGCGAGTGAACAGGGCTGTGCGGTATTGCTGTTCGAGTTTTTTAATCCGTTCACTGGCTGCTTGTAGCGAGATGGCAGAACGAGCAGCGCCTTTGGTCAGACTGCCGCTGTCTACAATGTGCAGCACCAATTGAAGGTCGAACAAATCCAGTCGCATAGGGTGTATTCCTTGGCTAATGCCTTATCTTACCGAAAGTGTAGCTATAAAAAAAAGCGACCTTTCGGCCGCTTTTCAAATGAATGTTGTATTCTTTTTTAAATGCTTTGGAGGCTTATTCTGATTTATCGCCCAAGCTAAAGAACCAGTTCAAAATCAGCGCTGCAAATGTAGCAGTACCAATACCACCTAAGTTGAAGTTACCGAATTGAAGTGCAAAGTCACCTGTACCTAAAATAATCGTGACTGCTGCCACCATCAGGTTTTTATTTTTTGAGAAATCGACTTTGTTTTCAATCCAAATTTTCGCACCTGCAATGGTAATTAGACCAAATACAACAATCGATGCACCTGTCAAAATGGCTTGCGGAATGGTATGAATAATCGCACCAAACTTTGGAGAAAGACCAAGGAAAATGGCAAAGACACCTGCAAAGACAAAGACGATGGTTGAGTAAACGCGAGTCACTGCCATCACACCAATGTTTTCACCATAAGTGGTCATACCCGGACCGCCGACACCGCCTGAAAGTGTGGTTGCAACACCATCTGCAACGAAGGCTTTACCAATGTGCGGATCAAGATTTTCACCTGTCATCGCGCCCACGGCTTTAATGTGACCAAGGTTTTCTGCAACCAAAATCAACGCAATCGGTGCAATGATCAGCATGGCATTGAAATCAAAAACAGGCGAATGGAAGTGCGGAACACCAAACCAAGCGGCTTGTTGCACTGGCAAGAAATTAATTGGTGTGCCGTGACCCATCACATTCGATACGATGTAATACACCAAGTAAGCGAGTAGAAGGCCAACTAAGAGTAATAGACGTTGTAATAAACCTTTGGTGAACACAGCAATTGAACCCATACATAGTACGGTTACTAAAGCCATCCACATATTAAAGTTATTACCGGCAACCCCTTTAATGGTCACTGGGGCAAGGTTGAGACCAATGATCATCACCACTGCACCTGTCACTACAGGTGGCATGAGTTTTTCAATCCAACGGGTACCCGTTGCCATCACGATAAAACCAAAAATGGCATATAAAATACCGCAGGCCATAATCCCGCCAGCAGCCATCGCGATATTGGCATTTGGCGCGCCAGTACCTGACGCTGCATAACCTGTTGCGGCAATGACCACACCAATAAAGGCAAAGCTTGAGCCCAGATAACTTGGTACACGACCACCAGTCATAAAGAAGAACAAGATGGTACAGATGCCCGACATTAAAATTGCAAGATTGGCATCAAAACCCATCAAGAATGGTGCAAGAACCGTTGCACCAAACATTGCAAAGGCATGCTGTATCCCCAATACAACACTTTGCACAGGCGGAAGATACTCATTGGTACCGACAGGACGTGCATCAATATTGCCTTCGTATGGGCGCCATTTGGGAAACCAATTGGACATAAAATGAGCACTCAAAAGATAAATTGTGCACATCATACTCTTGTTTTTTAGAAGATTTAATTACTTTTAAAAATATTTTGTTCAAATTAATTACCTGACTTTACATGTATTTTTACCAAGTGGTAAAAGTTTTTTATATGTAAAATTAATGTTAAATCATGTAATTAATCATTGTTGGTTTTTTATCTTAGTTCATAAATTTTTCTTATTTTATATATTCCTAAACAATTTAAAGCTAAAGTGATTGCTTAAAAAAAAAGCACATCCATGGATGTGCTTCGTTTGGGGTTGGAAGTTTTAGCCAGTATTACGTAGACCGGCAGCGATACCGGCAATACTTACCATCAAAGCATGATCAACAGGCGTATTTTCTGCTTGGCGTGCTGCCAAATAAGCACGACGGCGTTTCATTAACTCGGCTTGTAGTAAATGTAGCGGCAGTAGATAGGGCTTACGTACTTTCATGGATTGGTCGAGCACATCGTTACTGCTGAGTAATTTCGATTCACCTTTGAGTGCTAATAGCGTTTGTACCGCATCACGTAAACGCTGACGTAACTCTTCGCCCAACTGTTTGAGGTCTGCGTCATCCGTCAGATGAGACTCATAATAAAGCGCCACATGACCATCGGCTTTGGACAAGACCATTTCCAACATATCAATCAGGGTTTGGAAATACGGCCATTGCTCTAACATTTCTTCGAGTGTCTGCTTTTGACCTTGATCAATCACTTGATTAATCGCAGCACCTGTACCAAGCCAAGCAGGTAGCATCAAACGGATTTGCGTCCATGCGAATACCCACGGAATCGCACGCAATGACTCAATTCCACCGCTGACTTTACGTTTGGCTGGGCGTGATCCGAGCGGTAACATTTGTAGTTCCAGTTCTGGCGTTACAGTCCGTAGGTATTTTACAAAATGCGGATTTTCACGCACGGTTTGACGATACACCTGTACCGACAGATCCGTCATGCTGTGCATGAGCTTGCGCCATTCCTGTTTCGGTTCAGGCGGTGGTAATAAGGTCGCTTCTAAGGTCGCTGCGGTGTAAATTTCCAGGTTTTGTAAGGCAATGCCTTCTAATCCAAACTTGAAGCGAATCATTTCCCCTTGTTCTGTGACACGAATCGCTCCTGAAATCGAACCCGGTGGCTGTGAAAACAGCGCTTGCTGTGTCGGCGCTCCACCACGGCTGATTGAACCGCCACGGCCATGGAATAATGTCAGTTGTACATCATGTTTTTTCGCAACCGCGGTTAATTCTTCCTGCGCACGATACTGTGCCCAGTTTGCCGACATAAAGCCCGCATCTTTGGCAGAGTCTGAATAGCCAATCATCACCTCATGTTTACCCTGAATATGCTGCTTATACCAATGCATATTGAATAGGGTATTCATGGTACGGGCGGCACCATCCAAATCTTTTAAAGTTTCAAACAGTGGCACAACGCGTAGCGCTTGTTTGATGCCCGCTTCTTTTTGCAGTAACAATACGGCCAAGACATCACTCGGATGCTCTGCCATGGAAATAATATAAGCCCCTAAACTTTCAGGTGGTTGCTCTGCCAAAGTCCGCATGGTTGCAAAGATTTCTTGTACATCCGGATGTTCAATCAGGCTTTGTTTTGGCTCATTTAAAAACTTCGGTAGCAATGGACGTTTGCTTTGCAGTTCCTGAATCAAGAAATTTTGACGGGCTTGCTCCGTCCATGTTTCAAAATTGCCTAAACCTAAATATTCCGTAATGGCAGAAATGGCTTGGCGATGACGAGTCGACTCCTGACGAATATCGAGTTTGAGTAATTCGATACCGAAACAATTCACCCGATGAATAAAGTCGAGTAACTGACCATTGGCAATTTCAGGTAAACCGCTGTCAATCAGTGAACGGTAGCAAACCAATAGTGGATCAAGCAGTTCATGGCGGCTTTTAATGACTTGGCTATCGTCCGCATCTTCACCACGGAGTTTTAGTGCCAACCAGTGACGAGTGGCTTTGAGGCGTTCCCGTGCATCACGTAGATATTCACGATACGGTTCAGGGTGGAAATGACCCAAGGCATCACTAAGCTCTTTGCTGCATTCTTGAATAGAGAGTTCCCAACGCAGGTCTTCGATATCGCGTAAATACAAGTCGGCAGCTTTCCAACGTGAAAGCCACAGCACTTCTTGAGTAATATTATGGGTGACGTTTGGGTTGCCATCACGGTCACCGCCCATCCAAGATGCAAAGCGCACAGGGGAAACATTTAAAGGCAACGTCTTGCCACAATGATCTTGAACCATGCCATCCAATTCACGCATGAATTTGGGTATAGCATTCCACAAGGTCTGTTCGATGGTTGTGAAACCCCATTTGGCTTCGTCGACAGGCGTCGGGCGATGTTGACGAATTTCATCTGTTTGCCATGCCGAGCAAATCAGTTGTTTTAAATCATCCAGTACGGCTTTGCGTTCGCGTGGCGTAAGTTTTTGTTGATCCATTTTAAACAGGCAATCATTAATCCCATCATATTTCTGGATCAAGGTACGGCGGCTGACTTCAGTTGGATGTGCAGTCAGGACCAGTTCAATTTTTAATTCACAGATTTGTTGGAACAGTTGTTCTGCACTGATGTTATTGCTTTTAAATTTTTCAAATAAATGATCCAGTGGATTCGGTGAGGGTGCCTGCTCATCAAACTCACTTTGGCGACGGCTACGCACAACATTGTACTGTTCGGCAATATTGGCAAAGTTGAGAAAGTGCGTAAATGCACGGGTCAGTGGCAGAATTTCTTCATCTTTTAAATTTAAAAATAATTGTTCTAACTGTTTTTCAGCTTCAACTTGTCCATCGCGCGCGCCTTTAGACAAAGCACGAATTTGCTCTACTTGATTAAACAAATCTTGTCCTGCATGCTGCTTTAGGGTTTCACCTAATAAATTGCCCAGTAAGCGCACGTCTTCACGTAATGGAGCATCAATTTGTTGAATCATTTGTTATTTCTCCGCGTATTCCTGTCTCGACTATACCCCGAAAGTGCTGTGGCAAAAGGGGGGTACAGACAAAAGTCGGATGACTTTTCTAGGTAAATGAGCAGTAGCTATGCCATTTGTTTCAGTTTAGCCTTGAAATATTTCAGAAAATGCTTAGCTCTGTGTGCCGAGTTGATATTTCAGCATAAAGATGTCGATGGCAGAGTGAATAATGGCCTGTCGCTCTGCTGTTTCAGGTACTGGGCGCATGCCCAATAAGACTTCTTGATGGCGTAGTCCCATCAGTAGCGACACAATCAGTTCAGTTTGTCGGGCAGGGTGATCCTGCTGAATGAAATTTAAAGCTGCTGCGTCTTGAAAAAAGTTTTCCCAGACTTGGCGCATTTTTAAATGTGAGGCACGGAAAAACTGTTCCACCAAGGGACTGTGTTCGGCAGCCAACTCCAAAAGTAATAAGTCCAGTTTAATGGCTTCTGGCAAATTCATGATGTTCAGCCCCAACTCACAAATTTCAACGAAAGCCTGCATAAAATGACTTTCGCTGTGCAGATGTCGCGGGCGGGTATTCAAAATATATTCACAGGTGTCTTCAATCGCACTGGTAAATAAGGTGGCTTTGTCCTGAAAATGGTTATAGACCGTCAGTTTGGTGACCCCTGCATGTTGCGCAATCTGATTCATGCTGCAACCGTGATAGCCCATTTCTAAAAATAATTGTTTTGCAGACTCTAAAATCCGTTGTCGTTTTTCTAAGTCTTTCGGGCGGCCGACATTCATTTGCTGAAAAAATTCCAAAAAAGGCGAAAAGGTCATTGATTTAGGATAATTAATCTAATTAATGTACCGTATGGTTTATTAATTAAAAAATAACCAAATTAATTGAATAATATTCTGCCCTAAAAAAGACTTTTTATTAAGAGCGAACTTCATGAGTACGATTAAGATCACAGTTGTCAGCATGATTATCGTTTGCAGTGTGGCCTTATGGGGATGCAGCAAGGATAAAGCCCAAACGGAACAGGAAGTGCCATTTGTGATGGTGACTCAGCCAGGCGCCACACATTTTGAACAAAAAAGTTATGCGGGTGATGTACAAGCACGCCAGCAAACAGCTTTAGCGTTTCGGGTTGGCGGTCAAATCACTGAGCGCTATGTCGATGTTGGAGACCAAGTCCGAGTCGGGCAAGTCTTGGCAAAATTAGACGTCAAAGATGCACAATTACAACTCAATGCTGCGCAAGCACAGCTTGAAAGCGCACGTTCCGCAGCGCAAATTGCTGAAGATGAATTAAAGCGCTTTAACTAAATGTGCGGAATTCTCCATCTATAATCTGTGATTTAGATGGAGATGGATAGCACGCCTTTTCAGTCGGGTCTCTCTTGGTTTTGGATGTATTCTCGAATTACATCAATTGTCGCTCCAC